>JBCKVB010000005.1:0-53839 GCA_038924245.1 Gammaproteobacteria bacterium
ACTGTTAAAACTGCATGGTCAGGAAATGTGCATAGCGGTGCAATACGGGTTGTCGCGCAAGGGACTGCCCGCGCCGCAGCAGTTCAGGCGCTGGGCGGAGACGGCGCTGGGCGGTGCGGGCAAGCGCGTGACGCTACGCATCGTGGGCGCGTCAGAAGGCGCGCGTTTGAACCGGACCTATCGCGGCAAGCGCGGCGCCACCAATGTGCTGTCTTTTCCGCTGCAAGACCAACATGCCGCGCGCTATTTGGGCGACGTGGTGATCTGCGCGCCGGTGGTGAAGCGCGAGGCGCACGCGCAAGGCAAGACGCTGCACGCGCATTTTGCGCATCTTACCGCGCATGGCGTGTTGCACCTTATGGGCTATGAGCATGAAAACGATCAAGAGACACGCATCATGGAGAACAGGGAGAAAACCCTGCTCAAGCGCCTCGGCTATTCCGACCCTTACCTGATTGAGTGAACAGCATGAACGAAGCTGACACGGACAGCGAACCCGCGCATACAGACGAGCGCCGCGGCTGGTTTGAGCGGCTGGGTCAGGCGCTGCTCGGCGAGCCGCGCGACCGCGAGCAGCTCATCGCGTTGCTGCGCGACGCGGAACAACGCAACCTGCTGGATGCCGATGCGCTGCTCATGATAGAGGGCGTGCTGGCGGTGTCCGAAATGCGCGTGCGCGACATCATGGTGCCGCGCTCGCAGATGGCGGTGGTGGAGCGCGACGCACACCCGCGCGCCATTTTGCCGGTGGTCATCGAATCCGCGCACTCGCGCTTTCCGGTGATCGGCGAAAGCAAGGACGAGGTGGTGGGCATCCTGCTGGCCAAGGACTTGCTGGCCTACTTCACCGAGGAAGGCGGCGAAAACTTCCAGGTGCGCGATGTGGTGCGCCCGGCCGTGTTCATCCCGGAGAGCAAGCGCCTCAACGTGTTGCTGCGCGAGTTCCGCGCCAGCCGCAATCACATGGCCATCGTGGTGGACGAATACGGCGGCGTGGCCGGGCTGGTGACCATCGAAGACGTGCTGGAGGAGATCGTGGGCGAGATCGCGGATGAGCACGACATCGAAGACGAAGACTTCATCACCGAGCACAGTGCGACCAATTTCACCGTGAAGGCGCTCACCCCGATTCAGGAATTCAATCAGCGCTGCGGCGCGGATTTCAGCGACGAGGAGTTCGATACCATCGGCGGCGTATTGATGCATCACTTCGGGCGTCTGCCCAAACGCGGCGAGACCCTCTCCCTGGGCAGGCTGCGATTCAAGGTGCTGCGCGCGGACAGCCGCCGCCTGCATCTGATACAAGTCTCGCTGCGTCCGCCCGCGGATGAGAAGGTATCTTCCGCGGCCTGATAGGTGACGGGTTTGTTCCGTTACTTCTCCGGGGCCGGTTGGCGCGGCGACCTGCTTGCGCTGCTGGCGGGCGCGGCGTTGCCGTTCGCCTTCGCCCCTCTCGCGTGGTTTCCGCTCGCGCTGGTTTCAGCGGCGTTGCTGTTCCTCGCCTGGCTCAAAATCACGCCGCGCCGCGCGCTGTGGCGCGGCTACCTGTTCGGCATGGGTTTGTTTGGCGTGGGCGTGTCGTGGGTGTATGTCGCCATCCACGACTTCGGCTACGCCGGCGTTCTTCTGGCCGGTTTTCTCACCGCGCTGTTTGTGGCTGTGCTCGCCCTGTTCCCGGCTTTGCTTGGCTATTTCGTCACGCGCTTTTTTCCGGGAACGGACAACAAAAAAATCCTGCTGGTGTTTCCCGCCGCCTGGACGCTATTCGAGTGGCTGCGCGGCTGGATGTTCACCGGCTTTCCCTGGCTCAATATCGGCTATAGTCAGATTGACGCGCCGCTCGCCGGTCTTGCGCCCGTACTTGGCGTATACGGCGTGTCCTGGATGACCGCTTTCAGCGCGGCGCTTTTGGTCGTCTTATTGCGCGCGGACAAGACCATAAAATTACGCGCGTTGGCCGCGTTCGTCCTGTTATGGGGTGGCAGCGCCTTGATCGGGCGTATGGAGTGGACACAGCCGATAGGTGTGCCGCTTCAGGTGAGCCTGGTGCAAGGCAACATCCCGCAGGACATCAAATGGCATCCGGAGCAGCGCCAGTTCACGCTCGACCTTTATGCCAATCTCACACGCCAGCGCTGGGGCGACGATTTCATCGTGTGGCCGGAGGCGGCGCTCACCGTGTTTTATCATGAAGTCGCCGACAATTATCTCGCGCGACTGGGCGCTGAGGCGCGCGCGCAAGGCACCGATTTATTAATCGGCCTGTCCGTCGCCGATCTGGAAACGCGCCGCTATTACAACAGCATGATTAGCGTGGGGGTGAGCGAGGGTTTTTACTTCAAGCGCCACCTAGTGCCGTTCGGCGATTACGTGCCGTTTGAAGAATGGCTGCGCGGGCTGATCAGATTTTTCGACCTGCCCATGTCCGGCTACAGCCCCGGCCCGAAACAGCAGGCGTTGCTGGTGGCGGCGGGTTATAAAGTGGGCGTATCCATTTGCTATGAAGACATCTTCGGCGAGGAGATCATCGAGAGTCTGCCCGAGGCGGCATTGCTGGTGAACGGCACCAACAACGCCTGGTACGGCGACTCGTTCGCGCCGCATCAGGCATTGCAGATGTCGCGCATGCGCGCGCTGGAGACCGGACGCGCCATGCTGCGCGCCACCACCAACGGCATTTCGGCGATCATTAACGAGCAAGGAAAAATCATCGCGCGTTCGCCACAGTTCAAGACCTATGTGGTGACGGGTAACGCGCAGCCGAGACAGGGCGCGACACCCTATGTGCGCTGGGGCAATTATCCGGTGCTGGCGGCGTTGCTGTTGGCATTCGCCTGGTGGGTATGGAAAGGCCGGCGCGCACAGTGGTCTGATTCCGCGTAAAATAATCAGCTTGCGCGATGGGCGCGGCCGCGAAACATAAGTTGGGTTACATGGACGAACACTACCAGCCAAACAAGATAGAACAAGAGGCCCAGCGTTATTGGGAAGAGCAGCAGGTGTTCAAGGCGCGCGAAGATTCCACGCAGGAAAAATATTATTGCCTGTCCATGTTTCCCTATCCCAGTGGCAAGCTGCACATGGGTCACGTGCGCAACTACACCATCGGTGACGTGATCGCGCGTTACCAGCGCATGCAGGGCAAGAACGTGTTGCAGCCGATGGGCTGGGACGCGTTCGGCCTGCCCGCGGAAAACGCCGCGATGCAAAACAAGGTCCCGCCCGCCAGGTGGACCTACGACAACATCGCCGCCATGCGCAAGCAGTTGCGGAGCCTGGGCTTCGCGTATGACTGGGAGCGCGAGCTGGCCACCTGCGATCCGAAATATTACCGCTGGGAGCAGTGGCTGTTCACGCGGTTGTTCAAGAAGGGCGTCATCTATAAAAAGAGCGGCGTGGTGAACTGGGACCCGGTGGATCAGACCGTGCTCGCCAACGAGCAGGTGATCGAAGGGCGCGGCTGGCGCAGCGGCGCGCCGGTCGAGAAGCGCGAGATACCGATGTACTATTTCCGCATCACCGCCTACGCCGACGAATTGCTCGCCGGATTGGATCATCTGCCCGGCTGGCCGGAGCAGGTGAAGGCCATGCAGCGCAACTGGATCGGCAAGAGCCGCGGCATGGAGGTGTACTTCCCTTATGCTGGCGGCAACGGCGTGCTGAAGGTCTTCACCACGCGCCCCGACACGCTCATGGGCGCAACCTATGTGGCGGTCGCCGCCGAGCACCCGCTCGCGGCCAAGGCGGCCGCGAAGAATGCCAAGTTGCACGCCTTCATTGAGGAATGCAAAAAGGGCGGCGTGACCGAGGCCGAGCTGGCCACGCAAGAGAAGAAGGGCATGGCGACGGGCGAGTTCGTCATGCATCCGTTCACCGGAGAAAAACTGCCGGTGTGGGTGGCGAACTACGTGCTCATGGGCTACGGCGAGGGCGCGGTGATGGCGGTGCCGGCGCACGACGAGCGCGATTTTGAATTCGCCACGAGGTATCAACTTCCAATCAAGCAGGTGATACGTCCCGCGGACGCTAACTGCGCCGAGCCGCTCACGGCCGCCTATACCGAGCACGGCGTCTTGTTTAACTCCGGCGAATTTGACGGCCTCGATTTCGAAGGCGCCTTTAATAAAATGGAAGCCGCGCTGAAGGCGAAAAAACTCGGTGAGTCACGCATTCAATTCCGCCTGCGCGACTGGGGCATCTCGCGCCAGCGCTATTGGGGCTGTCCGATACCGATTATTCATTGTTCGCGTTGCGGCGACGTGCCGGCACCGGATGACCAGCTTCCGGTGGTGTTGCCGGAGGACATCGTGCCGGACGGCAGCGGCAATCCGCTCGCCAAGCTGGCGCGGTTTTACGAAACCAGTTGCCCGCGGTGCGGCGGCAAGGCGCGGCGCGAGACCGATACCATGGACACCTTCGTCGAATCGTCCTGGTATTACGCGCGTTACTGCGCGCCCGATGCCACGCACGGCATGGTGGATGGGCGCGCGCGGCATTGGCTGCCGGTGGATCAATATATCGGCGGCATCGAGCATGCTATTTTACATCTGCTGTATGCGCGCTTCTTTCACAAACTGATGCGCGATGAGGGCCTGGTTACAGGCGACGAACCGTTTACAAAATTACTTACCCAAGGCATGGTGCTGGCCGAGACCTTTTACCGCGTGCACGCCAGCGGCAAGAAGGAATATTTTTTCCCGCGCGACGTGAAGATTGAACGCGACGCCAAGGGCCGCACCGTGGCCGCATCGCTCAACAGTGACGGCCAGCCGGTGACGGTAGGCGGTATCGAAACCATGTCCAAATCAAAAAACAACGGCGTGGATCCGCAGCAGTTGATAGACCAATACGGCGCCGACACCGCGCGTTTGTTCATGATGTTCGCCGCGCCGCCGGAGCAGTCGCTGGAGTGGTCGGATGCGGGCGTGGAGGGCGCGTCGCGTTTTCTCAAACGCCTGTGGAAGCTCGCCGTAGCGCATGTCAGTCAGGGCACGGTGGCGGCCTTTAACGGCCAATATTCCCTTACCCCGGAGCAGAGCGAATTGCGCCGCGCGGTGCATCGCGCGCTGGCCAAGGTGAGCGACGACGTGGGACGGCGCTATACCTTCAATACCGCCATCGCCGCAGTGATGGAACTGACCAATGCGCTGACTAAATTTGACGATGCGAGCGATACCGGGCGCGCGCTGATGCAGGAGGCGCTGGAAATCGTGACATTGACGCTCTCCCCCATCGTGCCGCACGTGGCCCATGCGCTGTGGCGGGCGCTCGGTCATCAAGAGGCGGCGGTCAACGCGCGCTGGCCCCAAGTGGACGAAAGCGCCCTAATCAGTGACACTATAGACTTGGTGGTACAGGTGAATGGCAAGCTGCGCGGCCATGTCAGCGTGGCGAGCGGGGCCGCGCGCGAGGCGGTGGAGGCGGCGGCGCTGGCGGACGCGAATGTCAAACGCTACATCGAAGGCAGGCAGATCAGGAAGCTGATCGTGGTGCCGGGCAAGCTGGTCAACATCGTGGTGGCCTAAGGAAGCTCTGAATAAGTCCATCCTGGACTTCTCAGAGCACGAAAGGCAAAAAACGTGGCCATAAGAATTATTATGGTGCCTTTCTTCATTTTTCAAACACTTTCGTGTTTGAAAAATGGCGGTGCATCCCTGCACCGCAGGAACCTCTGATTAATCAGAGATTCCCTAACGAACATTAAGAGGGTGAGCCGCGAAAGCGGCGAACGCCAGGGATGGCGTGGCCGGTATCTCACGAAGCCGCGGGCGCAGCGCCAGGGATGGCAAAGAACAGGTTAAGGCGAAGGAGTTCGGGGTAAGGAGATATACATGAGAATAATAACGGTTTTGGTTTTCAGTCTGTTTTTGGCGGCGTGCGGGTTTCATCTGCGCGGCGGCATGGAGCAGCTTTCCAGCCTGCCCGCGCTGTATTTACCGGCGGGCGCCATGGGTCTTGCGGGCGAACTGCGCAGCGCCGCGCGTATCAGCGGGGCGAGGCTGGTGGAGAACAGGGAGGATGCCCAGGCGGTGGTGATACTGGGCGGTGAAACCGTGGAGCGCCACGTGCTGTCGGTGGGCCGCACCGGCAAGGCGCGCGAGTTTAATCTGGTGTACACGGTGAGCTTCGAGGTGCAGGACAGTCACGGCAAGGCCCTGACCGATACGCAAACGCTGCGGCTGACGCGCGATTACGTGTTTGACGAAACCCAGGTGCTGGGCAAGGAAGCCGAGGAGTCCGCGTTGCGCGAGGGTCTGCAACGCGACGCCGCCGGGCAAATCCTGCGCCGGGTGCAGGCGCTTAATATCCAGTAATTCCAATTTGCAATCAAAGATGATACCGAGGCGGCAAGGAGTGAGCGAGGAGACAGTACATGAAGTACGGCGACGAGCGAACGACGCAGCCAACGAAGGTAGCGCTTTGAGTGCGAATTGGAATAACGTGGTTCCCCGCGCTTGAGAGTTAAGGCCGAGCAACTCGCGCAACACCTGCGCCGCGGTCTGGCGCCGGTTTACCTGGTGAGCGGCGATGAGCCGCTGCAGGCGCAAGAGGCGTGTGATGCGATCCGCGCCGCCGCGCGCGCGCAGGGCTACGGCGAACGCATCATTTTCAACGGCGGGCCGGGCTTCGACTGGGTCGCGCTCACGCAGTCGGCGCAAAACCTGTCCCTGTTCGCCGAACGCAAGCTGATCGAGTTGCGCCTGCCCAGCGTTAAACCGGGCGAAACCGGCGCTGCAACGCTGCTGGCCTATGCGGGAGCCATGCCGCCCGATGTGATCTTGCTGCTTACCTGCCCCAAGCTTGATGCGGCCACGCAAAAAACCAGGTGGGTGAGCGCGCTGGACGAGGCGGGCGTGCTGGTGCAGGTGTGGCCGGTGGAGGTGCGTGCTCTGCCGGGCTGGGTCGCGGCGCGCATGCGCGCCAGGGGTATGCAGCCGAGCCATGATGCCACCCTGCATCTGGCCGCGTGCGTGGAAGGCAACCTGCTAGCCGCCGCGCAGGATATCGAGAAATTGTATTTGCTGTACGGCGCCGCGCCCATCACGGCGGACGCGGTGCGCGAGACAGTGGCCGACAGCGCGCGCTTTGACGTGTACGCGCTGGTGGATGCCGCGCTCGCCGGTGACGCCGCGCGCACCGTGCGCGTGCTGAACGGTTTGCGCGCGGAGGCGGAGGAGCCCACGCTGATTCTGTGGGCGCTGGCGCGCGAGGTGCGCGCGCTGGCCGCGATGGCGTATGATAATGGCAAAGGAATGAGCGCGGAACAGATACTGGCGAAACACAAGGTGTGGGAGAAAAGAAAGCCTTTGCTAAGGCAGGCCATGCAGCGCCACACGACGCGCGCCTGGTGGAAATTGTTGCGCCGCGCGGCGCGCGCGGAGCGCGTGATAAAAGGCTGCGCGGCGGGCCAGTCCTGGGATGAACTGCTGGTGCTGAGCCTGGGTATCGCCGGGGTATTGCCCGCGCGTCCCCAGGCAAGAGTATGCCAGGCAAAAGTATGAAGGGTAAGCCATGAACGCGCGAGTAGAGATCATGCTGGACATCAAACAATACATGCAAGACGTGGGCAAGCGCGCGCGCATGGCGGCGCGCGCCATGAGCCGCGCCTCAACCCAAGCCAAGAACGACGCCTTGCTGGCGATGGCGCAAGGCATGGAGCGCGATCTCGCGCCATTGCTGGCCGCCAATAAAAAAGATATTGAAGCGGGCAAAAAGGCCGGGCTCGACGCCGCCATGCTGGACCGGCTGGAGCTGAACGAGGCGCGCGTCAAGGGCATGGCCGAGGGGCTGCGCCAGATCGCGGCGCTGCCCGATCCGGTGGGCGAGATCAGCGATCTCAAATTCCGTCCGGCGGGTTTTCAGGTGGGCAAGATGCGCGTGCCGCTGGGCGTGATCGGCATCATTTACGAGTCGCGCCCCAACGTCACCGCGGATGCCGCCGGTCTGTGCCTGAAGTCCGGCAACGCCGCGATTTTGCGCGGCGGTTCCGAGGCGCTGCATTCCAATCAGGCCATCGCCGCCTGCATCCATGCGGGCTTGAACAGCGCCGGGCTGCCGCAGGACGCCGTGCAGGTGATAGCGACCGCCGACCGCGCCGCGGTGGGCGAGCTGATCCGCATGAAGCAATACGTGGACGTGCTCGTGCCACGCGGCGGCAAGGGCCTGATCGCGCGCATCAGCGAGGAGGCCACGGTGCCGGTGCTGAAACACCTGGACGGCGTGTGCCACGTGTATATAGACGACAAGGCCGACATCGAAAAGGCGATCAAGGTGGCCTATAACGCCAAGTGCCAGCGCTACGGCACTTGCAATACCATGGAAACGCTGCTGGTGAACAAGGACATTGCGCCGCGCGTGCTGCCGAGGCTCGGCAAGATGTACCAGGACGCCGGTGTGGAGCTGCGCGGCGACGAAGCCGCGCGCGCGCTGGTGCCGGGAACCAAAGCCGCCACGGCGGAAGATTGGGATACCGAATATCTCGCTCCGATTCTGGCGCTGCGCGTGGTGCGGGATCTGGACGAGGCGATGGAACACATCCAGACGCACGGCTCCGCGCACACCGACGCCATCGTGACCGAGGATTTCTCGCACGCGCAGCGCTTTCTGCGCGAGGTGGATTCGAGCTCCGTCATGGTAAACGCCTCCACGCGCCTGGCCGACGGTTTTGAATACGGCCTGGGCGCGGAGATCGGCATCAGCACCGACAAACTGCACGCGCGCGGCCCGGTCGGACTGGAAGGCCTCACCACGCAAAAGTTCATCGTGATGGGTGATGGACATATTAGAAAATAGAGAAAAGAGAAAAGAGAAAAGAGAAAAGAGATTTTCTCGTTTAGAGCATCGGGTGGCAATTTGTCTCAGTACCTTTTCTCTTGCCTCTTTTCTCTTGTATCTGTCGTGATTGGTATCCTCGGCGGCAGTTTCGACCCCGTCCACTGTGGTCACTTGCGGCTGGCGCTGGAGGCGCGGCAGGAGTTGAAGCTGGACGAAGTGCGCCTGATTCCGTGCGGGATACCGCCGCACCGCGCGCCGCCGCGGGCGAGCGCGGAGCAGCGCCTCGCCATGCTGAGCGCGGCAACGCAGGGCGAACCGGGTTTGCGCGTGGATGACCGTGAAATCATCCGCCCCGGGCCGTCCTATACCGTGGATACGCTGGCATCGCTGCGCACGGAATTTCCTGATACCCCGCTGTGCCTGATTCTCGGACTGGACGCCTTTCTTGGGTTGCCTACCTGGCGCCGCTGGCGCGAATTGCTGGACTTCGCGCACATCGCCGTGGCGCACCGCCCCGGATGGTCGCTCCCGGCTTCCTGCCTCCCGCGACATTGGCACATCCCTGTACGGCAGGAAATGAACATTGCGGGCGAGATGGAGCAGCTCCTCGCCAGATACCGCGTAGCGGATGCATCCGAGTTGCGCGCGCACAAGGGAGGCCGGATCGTGCTCTGGGCCATGCCCGCGTTGGATATCTCTTCCTCGCGCATCCGCGCCCTGATCGCGCAAGCGAAAAGCGTGCGTTACATAGTGCCGGACGCAGTCCGTGAAATAATCCGCACCCAACATATTTACAGTTCCACCTAACCAGGCAGAATTCATGCAATTAAATCATTTGAAAAAACTCGTCACTGACACGCTGGACGACAGAAAGGCGCTCGACATCAAGGTGCTCGACGTGCGCGGAATTTCCGACGTCACCGACCTGTTCGTGATCGCCAGCGGCACCTCCAGCCGTCACGTCAAGTCGCTGGCCGCCGCGGTCGGGGAGCAGGCCAAGCAAAAAGGCTGCCGGCCTTTGGGCATGGAAGGCGAGCGCGAGGGCGAGTGGGTATTGATAGACCTGGGCGACGTGGTGGTGCACGTCATGCTGCCGGAGACGCGCGATTTTTATAACCTGGAAAAACTGTGGAGCGATGCGCGGCAAGTGATGATAAAAGCCACCAAGCCCAAGCCCGCGCAACCCGCCGCACATAGTAAAGCGGCGCGCGCCGAGACCAGGGCAAAGCCCAAACCCAAGACCCGACCCAAGGCCAAGACCCAGCCCAAGACCCAGCCACGGGCAAAATCGAAAAGGAGTTAAGCGCTGCGCATTCACCTTGTCGCCGTGGGGGAGCGCATGCCCGGCTGGGTCAAAACGGGTTACCAGGAATACGCCAGGCGTTTGCCGCCGGAGTGCCGTTTAAATCTGATTGAAATTGCGCCCGGCAAGCGCGGCAAGAATGCCGACATCGCACGCGCGGTGCAGGACGAAGGCGAACGCATGCTGGCGGCTACCCCCAAGGATACGCATGTTGTCGCGCTCGACGTACACGGTACGCAATGGAGTACCGCGCAATTATCCGCGCAACTCCAGAGCTGGCTGCAAGGCGGGCGGGATGTCGCGCTGCTCATCGGCGGGCCGGAGGGCTTGGCCGAGCCTTGCCTCACGCGCGCAGCGGTCAAGTGGTCGCTATCGCCATTAACCCTCCCGCACGCGCTGGTGCGCGTGGCGGCGGCTGAGCAGCTGTATCGCGCCTGGAGTATACTGAAAAATCATCCGTATCACCGTTAAACCACATCACCCAGGCCTCCGCATAGTCCACCACCATGAGCCGCGAAATACTCATGAACGTCACGCCGCGCGAAACGCGCGTGGCGCTGGTGGAAAACGGCGTGCTGCAGGATATTTTCATCGAGCGCGCGCGCAAACGCGGGCTGGTGGGCAATATTTACAAAGGACGCGTGAGCCGGGTGCTGCCCGGCATGCAGGCGGCGTTTGTGGATATCGGCCTGGAGCGCGCCGCGTTTTTGCACGCCGCCGACGCGGTTCCCACCACCCCTGAACTGGATCCGGCGGCGGAGAAAAAGGCGCCGGAGACGATCACAGAGCTGCTGCGCGAAGGGCAGGAAATCGTGGTGCAGGTGATTAAAGATAGGCTCGGCAGCAAGGGCGCACGGCTTACCGCCCAGATCGCGGTGCCGTCGCGCTATCTGGTGTTCACGCCCGGCGCGCCGCATATCGGCGTGTCGCAAAAGATCGAGAGCGCCGAAGAGCGCCAGCGCCTCAAGGATGTGCTTGCCGCGCTAGGCCCGGCCGCGCTGGAAGGCGGCTATATCGTGCGCACCCTGGCCGAGGGAGTGAGCGCGGAGGAGCTTGCCGCCGACCGCGAGTTCCTGCAAAAGCTATGGGCCTCCATCGCCGAGCGCGCCGGGACGGAACCCGCGCCGCACCTGCTGTACGAAGACCTGCCGCTGGTACTGCGCGCGATGCGTGATCTGGTGGGGATGGAAATCGAGCAGGTGCGTATAGACTCGCGCGAGACCTACCAGCGCGTGCTCGACTTTTCCGGGAAGTTCACGCCGGAGCTGATAGCGCGCATCGAACACTATCCCGGCGAGCGTCCGATCTTCGATCTGTACGGCGTGGAGGACGAGATTCAGAAGGCCCTGGAGCGGCGCGTGCAGCTCAAGTCCGGCGGTTATCTGGTGCTGGACCAGACCGAGGCCATGACCACGATAGACGTGAATACCGGCGCCTTCGTCGGACACCGCAATCTTGAGGAGACCATTTTCAAGACCAATCTGGAGGCGGCGCAGGCCATCGCACGCCAACTGCGCTTGCGCAATCTGGGCGGCATCATCATCCTGGATTTTATAGACATGGTGGACGCGGAGCACCGCCGGCAGGTGCTGCGCGCCCTGGAAAAGGCACTGGAACGCGACCGCGTGCGCACCCATATCAGCGGTGTGTCGGCGCTGGGGTTGGTGGAGATGACGCGCAAGCGCACGCGCGAGAGTCTGGGGCATGTGTTGTGTGAGCCGTGCCCGGTGTGCAAGGGGCGTGGTGAACTGAAGAGCGTCGAGACCGTGTGTTACGAAATCTTCCGCGAAATCTTCCGCGCCGCGCGCCAGTTCGAGGTGCAGCGCTTTCTGGTGCTCGCCTCACAGGAGGTGGTGGACTTGCTGCTGGATGAGGAGTCCGCCAGCCTGGCGGAGCTGGAGGAATTCATCGGCAAACCGATCAAATTCCAGGCCGAGTCGCAATACTCCCAGGAACAATATGACGTGGTGCTGACCTGACCACTTAAGGATGCAAGAGATGAGACACAAGCTGCGCGAGTGGGCGCAACGCGCCATGCGCCATGCGCCGTCGGCCTCACGCCACCTCGCGGGCACGTTATGGCTGACGTTCGCCGTGATGATTGTGCTCGCGGCGGCATTATTCGCCGCCGCGAGCGTCTTGTTGCCCATGGCGGGCGAAATGCGCGCGGAGCTGGAGTTGCGCGCCAGCCGCGCGGCCGGGCAGCCGGTCAAGATCGGCAAGCTGTACGCCGACTGGTCATGGCGCGGCCCGGAGGTGCACCTGCGGGAGGTGCAGGTGCTGGACAAAAACGCCACGCGCACGGTGCTGCGCTTCGGCGGCGCGCGCATGAACGTCAATGTACTAGCCTACCTGCGCGAGCGGCGTCTGGAGGTGAGCCAGCTCACCCTTTCCGGCGCCGCGTTGGTGCTGATGCGCCGCGCCGACGGCTCCATCTGGATCGAGGGCGTGGAGAATGACGACGGCCGCCTTTTCCAGCAATGGTTGACGCAACAAGGCTATCTCGCCCTGGAGGACAGTGCAATTGACTGGATGGACGAAGTCAGCGGCGGCGTACGGCGCTTTACCGATGTCAATCTGCGTTTGCGCAGCGACGGCAAACGCCATCAGGTGAGCGTGAGTCTGGGGCCGCGCGCGGGGTTGAAACAAAATCTGCGGGTGCTGGTGGATGCGAGCGGAGACCTTACCCTGCCCGGCAGCCTGAGCGGTCAATTCCATGTGACGGGCAATGGCATTGAGACCGCGCAATGGCTCAAGCATCTGGCCGGGTTTGAGCTGAAGAGCGGCCGGGCGGATATGGAACTGTGGGGCGAGTGGCGGGGCGAGCAGTTGAATGCGCTGCAAGGCGAGGTGGAGGCGCATGATCTGCGCCTGGCCGGACACGCGGAAGCCGCCGATCTGGCGATCAGCCGCGCAGGCGGGGAGCTGCGCTGGCAGCGCACCGCGCAGGGCTGGGACCTGGCGTTGCGGCGTTTTGTCGTGGTGCGCGACGGTGTCGCCAGCGCGCCGGCTTCGTTACGTGTGCTGCGTACGGCGGACGCCGTGGACGGTCAGTTCAGCCTGCTGCGCCTGGAAGATGTCAGCAGCGCGCTGCTGGTCAACCGCGCGGCGGATGCCAAGCTCAAGGAGTGGCTGCGCGGCGCAGAGGCGCACGGGCAGTTGCACGACGCGCGCGTGCATTTTAGTCGCCCCCAGCATCCTGCCCGTCTCTCCCGTGCTGTACAGGGACGTACGAATGTCGCGGGAGGCAGGACGCCGGAAGCGACCGACACTAGTGCGTCCCTGCACGTCGCCGGCGCCGATCCGTTCGCGCCCGATGCGCGCTGGTATATCCACACCCGGTTCCGCAACCTGCGCACCTCGCCCTGGCAGTCCGTACCCGGGGTACAGGTGGCAAGCGGCGCGCTGCGGGGCGATCACACCGCAGGCGCCCTGCTGTTGCAGGGTGTGCCGCTACGTCTGGATTTTGGCGCGGAGTTGCGCGCGCCACTTGCCTTCGATAGCGCGCGCGGCTGCGTCACCTGGCGCCAGGGCGCGCAGGGCTGGACGCTGGACAGCGACGAACTGGCGCTGAAAAATTCGGACTTCGATCTGCATCTTCGCGCCGGATTGGAATGGACGCGCGGCGAGCGTACGCCGCTGGTCAATCTGCGGGCGCAACTGCGGCGCGTCAATATCGCGGCGGTCAGAAAATATCTGCCAGCGCAACGCCTCAGCCCCAAGGCGTTGCGCTGGCTGGATCAGGCCTTGGTGAGTGGACAGATCGGCAACGTCGCGCTGCTGCTGCGCGGGCGTTTGGATGAGTTTCCGTTCGATGCCCACAACGGCAGTTTCGAGGTGCGCGCGAGCGTGAACGATATGGTGTTCGCCTATGCACCCGGCTGGCCCTGGCTGGGTGAGACGGAGGCGGAAGTCGTGTTGCGCAACCGCGGTTTACAGATTGACGTGGCGAGCGCGAAGATTTTTAATGCGCAGGTGGTGGAGGCGCGCGCGCTGATACCGGACCTGTTCATGCGCGAACCGCAACTCACGCTACAGGGCAAGGTGCGCGGCCCAACGCCGGACGTGTTGCGTCTGCTCAAGGAGAGCCCGCTCAATAAGCGTCTCGGCCCCTATCTCGCGGACCTGAGCGCCACGGGGCAGAGCCTGTTGAATCTGGACATGCTGATTCCGATCTCGCCTGAGCCAAACCGCGTGCGGGGTACGCTGGAGTTGCGGGACAGCGTGCTGCGTATCGCGCGGGAGCTAGCCCCCCCCCATCGAGCTTAACGCCATTAACGGCACGATCAATTTTACCGAGGGCATGACGCTCAGCGGGCGCAACATTGCCGTGAGTCTGGGCGGTCTGCAAGGACAGTTGGACATAGGCACGGAAGGCGCCCCCGGAGCGCCACGCGCCACGCTGGTCGAGCTGCGCACCCGCGCCACCCCGGCGCAGCTCATCAAACAACTGAACGCGCTGGCGCCGAACGTCAAGGCGGACTGGTTCAAAGGCCTGGAAGGCGAGACCGATTGGGTCGCCGGATTGCGCCTGTCCGAGAATGAGGGGCAAAAGATGCAGGCCACGCTGATGCTCAGCTCCTCGCTGCGCGGGGTGACGGTGCGGCTACCGGCGCCGCTCGCCAAACCGGCGGAGGAACCACTCGCGCTGCGTTTCGCCATGGACTTGGGCAAGGCGCGGGAGCGGCGCTTCACGCTGCGCTACGGCGAACGCTGGAATGGAATTTTTGAGATGACGGACGACGTGCAGGGACGCACGAGTGTCGCGGGAGGCGGGACGCCGGGAGCGGCGGGCAAGCAGGGCTGGAGCATCAAGCGCGGCGAACTGCGTCTGGGCGGCGCCGATGCGCTGTTGCCCGCGCAGGGCCTGCGCGTCAGCGGCGAGGCCGCACACCTGGCGCTCGACCTCGACGGGTGGCGGGAGTTTTTCGACGTGCAGGGACGCACTAGTGTCGCGGGAGGCACGACTCCAGGGATGGAGGAGGTAGAATCGCGTCGGGAACAGCGATCGAGGATGCCGGGAGCGACAACCCGGACGCCGGGCGGCACGCGTGGGGACAGCCCGTGGCGGCTGCTGGACAGCGTGGATGTGCGGCTCGGGGTGCTGGAGCTTGCCGAACGGCGCTTTAATAATCTCAGCCTGCGCGCGCAGCGCAAGGCGCAGGGATGGGATGCCGATCTCGACGGCGCCGAGATCGCGGGCCAGGTGCAGTGGGTGCAGGGTGCCGCGCCGAGTTTAACCATGACCCTGCAACGGCTGCATTTCGCCCAACAAAGCGGCGAGCGCAAATCGGAATTTGATCCGCGCAACTGGCCGGCGCTGCATGTCAGCAGTCAAAGCGTGAAATACGGCGATGTTGATCTGGGCGGCCTCACGCTGGAGGCATCCAAACAGCCGAACGGCCTGCGCATCGAAAAATTGCAGTTGAGCTCGCCTAATCTGCAAGTACAAGGCACAGGGGAGTGGACGGTGACGGGCGACACGCAACAGTCGCGCTTGAACGCCGGCGTGGACAGCGGCGATTTCGGCAAGGCGCTGGTCCAGCTCGGTTATGCCGAAACCGTTGCGGGCGGCAAGGCGCGCGTGGAGGTGTCGGCGCGGTGGCCTGGCGCGCCGGGCGATTTTACCCTGGCGCGCTTAAGCGGCACACTCACGCTCAACGCCAAGCAAGGACGTTTCCTGGACATCGAGCCGGGCGCGGCGGTGCGCGTGTTCGGCCTGCTCAGCTTGCAGGCCTTGCCGCGCCGCCTCACCCTCGATTTCCGCGATCTGTTCGGCAAGGGCTTCAGCTTCGACAAGATTGAAGGCACCTTCACGCTGGATAACGGCGACGCCTATACCAATAATCTGGTCATGAATGGCCCCGCGGCGCGGATCAACGTTTCCGGGCGCACCGGCCTTGCCGCCAGGGATTACGATCAGATCGTCACCGTGACACCGGAAATCAGCGCGAGTCTGCCGCTGGCCGGGGCCTTGGGCGGTCCGGTCGGGATTGGCATCGGCACCGGCATCTACCTGTTTGAAAAGCTGTTCAAGCCGGGCATTGACGGTATCGCGCGCGTGCAATACACGGTGAAGGGTTCGTGGCAGGACCCGGTCATCGAGCCGCTCAAGTCCGGCGACAAGACGCCGGATATACAGGCGGCGCCCGCCGGCTAAAGGGTTGCGGCAGTACATTCCAATCGAGGTATGAGTCTGAACGACGGGCGGCAAGGTATGAGTTCAGGCGGCATGTTTGGATCGACGATGGATGGATTGGAAGAGCTTGGTTCGTGCTTCGTTGAGCCTGCGGGCGGCTTCATTATCGCTTATCGCGGCGGCGATCGTGTCGAGTTGCCGGAAGGTCACGCCAGGCTTCAGAAAGTCCTTGGCCTTGGGCAATGATTTGAGTTTATCGTAGGGCGTCAGCCTATTTTTTAGCAGATAGCGCTTGCGGGTTTTGCCCTTGGGTGTGCTTAGTTACTTGTGTTCGTGTTGAAATGCGCCGCTCCACTCGGAGTCCTGGGGAAGCGATTCCAGCAGGTCCAGCCGTTCAGAGTGTGCCGCTGCGGCAAGGAACGGAACGGGGATTACGGTTACCGGCAGAGCCGGGCCGGGACGGGAGCCCGCCGGTCTGCCGGCGGTTTTATTTCAGCAGGGGTGGCAGGTAAATATCACGGGGGGGTGATCTCCGCCACGAACACACCGCCCACGTTCACCTCCGGGAAACCATCTTCCTCCAAGGCAAAGCTTGCGGCCAACCCTTCTGCGGCCAGCCCGGTGAAGGTGCCGGTGATGTCGCCGCTGGCGGCATGGGCGTCATGGGTGTGGTCAAGGTGGGTGACGAAACCGGTAACAGGAATATCGAAAAAGGCCCCGGTGAAGTTCCACGTGGGATCACGGCCTACATCCCAAGAGTCGTCGCCAGACAACATCTTCAGGGATATGTATGTGAAGGAGCGCTCACCGGAAAAACTCACGTCGGCTTCGAAAATCAGGTCATCGGCGGCGCCGTCGCTACCTGTTCCTGCGAAACTGGTGGTGGTGGAGTAGGTGCCTGTGCCGGTTGTCAGAATGTTTGCGGTGGGGATGGCGGTGATCCAGTACACCGGGTGATTAATCGGAAACGGAGCGGTGTCGATGAGGCTGTCGGGTTCCTCTGCTTCGATCAGTGCCAGCGTGGAGGAATCCAGATGCAAGACGGCGCCCGCCCAACTGCCCCAGACCACAGCATTACCACCTATCACCTCCGTGTCTATCACGCTGCCTTCGCCGTCCCGCCGTAGCACGGCCAGCACCTCTCCACCGCTCGGGATAAAGCCGGTTATGTTACCTTCATCGAAGGCAAACAAGGGGCTGCCACCCGCACCGTCACTCGCGCGAGTCAGGCCGAGATGGCCGATTTCCCCCGGGAACACCACCACGCCAACACCAATCCGATCCAGGCTTGCGAGTTCGTCGGCGCTGAGGAGTTCGGTGGAGGGTACATTGGGGTTTGCGTTGGAGGTTACATTGGGGTTAAAGCTCGGGTCAATGACATCAATGATGCCGTCGCCGTCCTTGTCCGCCATGGCGTCGTTGAACTCGATGGCGAAGTCGAACGCGAAGTCATCGAACCCCTCATCGGTAGTATCGGGCCCGGCGCCGCTGGTGTCTCCACCCGCGGGGTCGGGCGCGGTCTCATCGCTGGCTGCGTCCTCCGGCGCCTCGCCAGCGGCTGCCTCCTCCTCCGGCGCGACGCTGTCCAGCAGCGCCTGTGGCGGGGTGAGTTGCCCGATGGGCGGGGTGTCACTGCTCGTCACCTGGGCGAAGTTGTGGTCCGCCCCCTCCCCCAGGTCGAGGGTGCCGGCGTCATTGGTCACCGTGCCGGCACCCCCCCAGAAGGCCACCGTAAGCCCCGTGTCTCCCAACACCACCTCAAGGTCGGTGCCGCGCACGCCGATGGTGGCGAGCGGCGTGGTGAGCTTGTACGAAGACGGATTTTCCTTGACGATCAGGCCGGTGATGGTGCGCAGGCCGCCTTTGACCAGCGTGGCGGCGATGTTGTTGTTTCCTTTGGCGGTGGCGTCGAAGGAGTGACTGTCGACGCGGAACTCGGTGGCCGGGCGCAACGACATGAGCGCGCCGTCGATGAACCGGAGTTGGGCGCGGCTGTTGGCGCCGGTCTTCAGTAGCTCACCGGTGTAAAAGTCGGATTTGCGCTGCAAGGGACGCGCCACGCCGTCGGCCTGCAGCGCGACCACCTCGCCGGAGGCGACGATGACCTGTCCGATCGGGGCCACCGCCCACGCCGGCAGGCTGAATATCAGCAGTGCGATAAGAACCCCCGCACTCTTGCCTAGGCTATGCATGACATGACCCCCTGAGCCGCGCCCCTGTCGTCACGGGTATCATTTTAGTAAAAATCATAGCGCGCGGATAACTGTAATTGGGTGCGATCAAACGCGAACAAAGAGATGTTGGATCGATTATCCAGATAAGTGACTTCGGTATTAAGGCCCCATGCGCGCGCCGGTTGCCAGCGCCAGCCGGCAGTGAGCTGTCTCAGGTGGTCTTTGCGCACCTGTCCAAAGCTGGGGTGCGGGGCATCGTGCTTCACTTTCTGCAGTGCAAGACTCGCATACAGGTTGTGGGTCGGCGTCATGGCCCACTGGGCGCCGAACCGCGCGCCGTAATAGTCACGGCCATTGAAGTTGCCCGCGCTACGCTCGGCGCGCTCGTCGCCGTAGTAGCCACCGAGTGTGAGCGTGAGATTGGGTTTGCTCACCCTGTGCGTCCAGGCCCCGCCGAGCAGGGCCAGCCTGGCATTGCGTGTGTCCTGACCGGGGAAACTCAGCCGCCCGAGCTGGAGGAACAGAGTGCCGAGGTCGGCGCTGCCGAACGACCGCGTCCATTCGGGGTTGACGGATACCAGGCGGCGGAAGGCCTGGTCGTTGACATCGAATTGCTGCAGTTGGACGGGAATGCGGAATTTATCCTGCCCGTGCGCAAAGGCCGCGCCGCCCCTGAAGTCGAGCACGCGGGTGTCAGAGGCGTCGCTGCTGAAATTGTTTCGCTGCTCCGCGCGGAACGCCGCGAAGAGTCCGCGGGTTTTACTGAGCGCATGATCAACGCTCACGCCGAAACCGTAGCTCAGGAAATTGTCAGCCTGGGCGCGGCTCGTTTCGTTGAGCGTGACCGGCCCCAGCCCGGGGACTTCGACGGTGGTGTTGCTGGTGGCGCTGTTGATATTGCTGTCCGCGCCGGTCTTGACCTCGGCGTAGGCGCGGGTGCGCGTCTGCTGGGTGGCCTCGCGCCGCGCAATCTCATCCAGGAACTGGGTGATGCGGGCGCGCACGTTTTCCGGCGGATTGGCCGCAAGCACGGTGGAAAACTCGGCACGCGCGGAGGGGTAGTCATTCTGCAGAAAATAGGCGCGTCCCAACTCCAGACGCGCACGATGGTTCTGCGGCTCGGCAATCAACACGCGCTCTAGGGCGAACACCGCCTGGCCGGCATGCCCGGATTCCAGCGCGGCGAGGCCGAGCAGAAAGTCAAAATCAGGTTCGCCGCTGCCCTCGGCAACCCGCGCCTCTGCGAGCTCATAGGCCGCAGCATAATTGCCGTCCTGCATCAGCTTTTCGATATCGCTGTTATCAAGCGCAGCCGCGCTGCCCGCCGCAAGCCAGGCAAGCACGAAAAGGAGACTGCGTGATGATGGAAGTGCCATACAATTTGGCGCGGGTGGCCCGGAGTTTATCACCCTGTTATTCTACCCACTGAACTTATACTATAAGACTCACGCCGGGGTCAATGAGCGTAGAGGGTGATTCGGGCGTCAGATCAAGGTCAATGTGAGCATGCAAAACATAAAGCGCCGCCTCTACCCTGTTGCCGCGGGACTGACGCTGGTGGTCTTGTCGCTGACGGCTCAACTCGCCCCTGATACCTTTGTGGCCCAACTGCTGCACCGGCTGGAATCCGTGGCCTATGATCTCAGACTCTCCGCCACATTGCCGGAGCAGGTGACGCCAGATGCGCGCATCGTGATTGTGGATGTGGACGAAAAAAGCCTCAAGAATGAGGGCCGCTGGCCCTGGTCACGCGCCAAACTGGCTGAGCTGGTGGAGCGGTTGTTCGAGAACAAGGTGGCAGTGGCGGCCTTCGACGTGCTGTTCACCGAGCCGGAACGCAATCCGGCGCAGCAAGTCCTGGGTCAGATCGGCACGGCGGCGGATGCGCATCCTCTGTTGCAGGGCGCGGTGCGGCAAATGGATTACGACGGACAATTCGCGGCCAGCCTGCAGGGGCGCGACGTGGTGCTGGGTTATGTGTTTAATAACAGCACGGACAGGGTGGGTGAGCTTCCGCCGCCGCTGCAGGTTACGCACGATGCGGCCTTGCGCGATGCGGCGATCAAATCCATGCCGGGCTACAGCGCCAATCTCGCGCGCCTGCAACAGGCCGCGGGTCACGCGGGGTTTTTCACCATTGAGCCGGATAGTGACGGTATCCTGCGCCGCGCGGCGCTCATCCTGCGCCATGGCGACCGTGTTTATCCTTCCCTTGCGCTGGAGGCCGTGCGCGTGTTTTACGGCGCGGATACGGTGACGGTAAACACAGCATCACTGACCGGCAGCCGGCGCGCGGTGGAGTCGGTGAACCTGGGTGACTACGCCATTCCCACCGATCTGGAAGGGCGCGTGATTATTCCCTACCGTGGCATGCACCCGGCGTTTACCTATGTCTCGGCGAGCGACGTGCTGCGCGGTGCGGTGGCGAAAGAGAAGCTGGAAAACACCATCGTGTTTGTCGGCACCACCGCAGCGGGTTTGCAGGACCAGCACGCGACGCCGATGCAGCCGGTGTATCCGGGCGTGGAGGTGCACGCCACCATCGCCGCCGCGATCCTGGATCAGCGCTTTCCCGCGCGGCCGTCATGGGCGGAGGGCGCGGACGTGATGGTGTTGCTGACCCTGGGGCTCGCGCTCGCGTGGTGGCTGCCGTTGCTGAGCGCGCGGCGCGCGGTGGGGTTGAGCGCGTTCGCCGGTGTTGCACTGCTGAGCGCCAATCTGTGGGCATGGCAGGCAGAGGGTTGGGTGCTCGCGCTCGCTACGCCGCTGATTCTGGTGCTCACGCTTACGCTGCTCAATATGGCCTACGGTTTTCTGATCGAGGCGCGCGGGCGCGCGGAGCTCAAGGGCATGTTCGGCCAGTATGTGCCGCCGGAACTGGTTGAGGAGATGAATCGCAATCCGCAGAGCCTCGGCTTCGAGGGTGACAGCCGCGAGATGAGCATCCTGTTTTCCGATATACGCAGCTTCACCACGATCTCTGAGAGACTGAGCGCGAATGAACTGAAAAAACTGCTCAACCGGTTTTTCACGCCCATGACGCGCATCGTCTTTAACCGGCGCGGCACCATCGATAAATACGTGGGCGACATGATGATGGCGTTTTGGGGCGCGCCGCTGCGTGACGATGAGCATGCGCGCCACGCGCTCGAGGCGGCGTTTGATATGCTCGCCGCGCTGGAGGAAGCGCAGGCCGGATTCCGCGCATCGGGGTTGCCGGAGATCGACATCGGCATCGGCATCAACAGCGGCGTGGTCAATGTGGGCGACATGGGCTCGGAATTCCGTCGCGCCTACACTGTGATTGGTGATGCGGTGAATCTTGCATCACGTATTGAAAGTCTCACCAAATTTTATGGCGTGCGCCTGATCGTGGGCGAAAACACGCGGCACGGGCAAGACGACTTTATTTTCCGCCGCCTCGACCGGGTGCGCGTGAAGGGGAAAAAAGAGGCGGTAACGATTTATGAGCCGCTATGCCGCAGGCACGAGGCGAGCGCGCAAGTGCTGGAAGAAACCGCGTGGCACGAACAGGCGCTGGACCATTACCTCGCGCGGCGCTGGGATGAGGCGGAGGCGCTGTTCGTGCAGTTGGCCGCGCGCCGGCCTGACGCCATTATTTATTCCCTGTACCTCGCGCGTATCCGGGAACTGCGCCTGCTTGCGCCGGAGGCGGAGTGGGATGGTGTGTACTCACAAAAAGACAAGTGACCTTGGAAAGCTCTGAATAAGTCCGTCCCGGACTTCTCAATGCCGGGCGAGCGTATAACGCTTGCCGGATTCCAGCAGCATACCGCGCGTGCTATGCAGCAGCGGTTCGATGACGTCGCGCAGCTCTTGCGCATATTGCGGTTTGAGGTGCGAAATCCAGAGTTCCGGCATGGGCGAGAACAACGCGAGGTCGCGCCTCAGCATCGACGGCGTCATGTGTCCGGTGATGTGCGCGAGTTCCTCCAGATGGTCCGGATAAGACAGTTCGCAAATCAGTATGTCCAGCGGACCCGCCTCGGCAAGATGGCGCAGCGAACGCGTGTCGCCGGTGAAGGCCGCGCGGACGCCGTCGCGCGCGAGAATATAGGATAGCCCCGGCACGGTGTGATCCATGGGCACGCCGGTGATGTGCCAGCCGTCGATCTCGATGGTTTCGTGTTCCGCGAGTTCCTGAAAACGCACCAACATATTTTCCGGCTGTTCAAACAGCGGCAGCTCGGAGAAGTCGGGATAAATCTGCCAGTTGAAGACATGCTGTTTGAGGGCGGCCAGGGTCTCGGCGCGCGCATAAAGCGTCACCGGCAGTGTGCGCGCGAGATAAATGCGCTCCAGAAACAGCGGCAGCAGCGCGATGTGATCCTGGTGCGAGTGGGTAAGGAACACATGATCGATTTTCAGCATGGCTTCGGCGGAGAGCGTGCCCAGCCCGGTGCCGCAATCGATGAGGATGGTGTCGCCGAGGCGGAACGAGGTGGTAAAGAGATTGTCGCCGACGCCGCCGCTGCAACCCAGGATATGCAACGTAGATTTCTTCATGCCCGCATTCTGCCGTGTCTTGCTGGTGGCAACGGCTGGCCGCCGGTTTTGCCACCCTTCAACCGGTAGACCACACCGCCCGCATAATGCACCATCTCGAACGCTCCGCAAAGATTGGCGATGGCCTCGGACGAGCCGAGGATCAAATGGCCGCCGGGGTTCAGCGCCTGCGCCAGCCGGCCCAGTATGTCACGCCTGAGTTCCGCCGCGAAATAGATTAGCACGTTGCGGCAGAAGATCACGTCGAACTTCCCGAGCGCGGCATATAGCCCTGACCCTAAAATTAGCCCAATAATCTGGTCATGAATGGCCCCGCGGCGCGGATCAACGTTTCCGGGCGCACCGGCCTTGCCGCCAGGGATTACGATCAGATCGTCACCGTGACACCGGAAATCAGCGCGAGTCTGCCGCTGGCCGGGGCCTTGGGCGGTCCGGTCGGGATTGGCATCGGCACCGGCATCTACCTGTTTGAAAAGCTGTTCAAGCCGGGCATTGACGGTATCGCGCGCGTGCAATACACGGTGAAGGGTTCGTGGCAGGACCCGGTCATCGAGCCGCTCAAGTCCGGCGACAAGACGCCGGATATACAGGCGGCGCCCGCCGGCTAAAGGGTTGCGGCTATCGGATATTGTGAAAATATGCTAGAATACAAGAGTATGCTAGAATACAAGAGTGTCTTGAAGTTAGACACATTGTTAAACCCGTCACTCATTTCAACAACCGTTCGAGGAAATCAAATGAAACATTCGTTAGTGATTGCTGCTGCTGCGCTTGCCGTGCTGTTGGCGGCCTGCTACGGTAAAGAAGAGCAACCCGCCGCGCCTGCGGCTGAAGCCCCGGCTGTCGAAGCCCCGGCTGTCGAAGCCCCGGCTGCTGAGCCGGCGCGCCCATAACTGATTTTTCATCGCCGAGCTCCTAGGCTCCAGCAACTGCCCCTTCCCAGGGGCAGTCTGGCGCGGCGGACATGGAAGCCGCTCCCGCGCCGTTCGAGGAAATCAAATGAAACATTCGTTAGTGATTGCCGCTGCGCTTGCCGTGCTGTTGGCGGCCTGCGGTAAAGAAGAGCAGCCCGCTGTCCCCGCCGCTCCCGTGGAACAAGCCGCGCCCGCGGCTGAAGCCCCTACTGCCGAAGCGCCCGCCACCGAGCCTGCCGCTGAGCCTGCCGCACCTGCTCCCGCGGAAGGCGCCCCCGCCCCGAGTTCCGAGGCTCCAGCAACTGCCCCTACCCAGGGGCAGTCTGGCGCGCCGGACATGGAAGCTGGCATGGCGCTTGCCAAGAGCAGCGGTTGCTTCGCCTGCCATCAGATTGAAGTGAAACGCGTCGGCCCGACCTGGCAAGATGTGGCCAAGAAATACCAGGGCAATGCGGACGCCAGGAAAATACTGGTGGAGCAGATCAAGAAGGGCGGCGTTGCGGGCTGGCAGATGGGCGTGATGCCTCCGTATTCTCCGCGCGTACCCGATGCCGATATCGAAAAGCTGGCGGAATTCATCATTGCGTTGAATAAAGGCTAAGCCGCAAAAATCCAGAGGCTTTTTCAAAGCCAGCCTGGTGCTGGCTTTTTGTTTTAAGAAGCTCGCGGCAAGGCCGTAGCGAATCCATTATAATGGCTACAACACGCGAGCAGAGTGACAGTGGTTCCCCTCAAGTACATCCGTAACTTCTCCATCATCGCGCACATAGATCACGGCAAGTCCACGCTCGCCGACCGTATCATCGAAATCTGCGGCGGTTTGAGCAAGCGCGAAATGTCGGAGCAGGTGCTGGATTCGATGGACCTGGAGCGCGAACGCGGCATCACCATCAAGGCCCAGGCGGTGTCGCTCACCTACCCTTCGCGCGACGGCAATACCTATCTGTTGAATTTCATTGACACCCCCGGCCACGTGGATTTTTCCTACGAGGTATCGCGCTCGCTCGCCGCGTGCGAGGGCGCGCTGCTGCTGGTGGACGCCGCGCAGGGCGTGGGCGCGCAGAGCGTGGCCAATTGCTACACCGCGCTGGAGCAGAGTCTGGAAGTGCTGCCGGTGCTGAACAAGATTGATCTCTCCACCGCCGATCCGGAGCGCGTCATCAAGGAGATCGAAGAGGTGATCGGCATCGAGGCGCACAACGCGCTGCGCATCAGCGCGCGCACCGGCCTCGGTGTGACCGATCTGCTGGAAGAACTGATCCTGCGCATCCCGCCGCCCAAGGGCGATGAACAGGCGCCGTTGCAGGCGCTCATCATAGATTCGTGGTTCGACAATTTTCTCGGCGTCATCATCCTGGTGCGCGTGATGCACGGTGCGATTGCAACCAGGGACAAGATCAGGGTGATGTCCACCGGCAGAAGTCATCAGGTGGACAAGATCGGTATCTTCACGCCTAAGCGCGTGGAGACCGGCGCGCTCAAGGCGGGCGAGGTGGGATTCGTCATCGCCGGCATCAAGGAGATCAACGGCGCGCCGGTGGGCGACACCATCACCCATGAGGGCCGCCCCGCGCCGCGGGCGCTGTCCGGCTTCAAGCCGATTCAGCCGCGCGTGTTCGCCGGGCTGTTTCCGGTGGACTCCGAGGACTACGAAGACTTCCGCGAGGCGCTGGCCAAGCTGCGCCTGAATGACGCGGCGCTGCACTACGAGCCGGAGACCTCACAGGCGCTCGGCTTCGGCTTCCGCTGCGGATTTTTGGGCCTGCTGCACATGGAGATTGTGCAGGAGCGCCTGGAGCGCGAGTATCAACTTAATCTTATTACCACCGCGCCCACCGTGATCTACGAGGTGCTGACCACGCAGGGTGAGGTGCTGCGCGTGGACAATCCCGCCAAGCTGCCCGAGGTGAGCCGCATCGCACAGACGCGCGAGCCCATCATCCGCGCCGACATGCTGCTGCCGCCGCAATATCTGGGCGAGGTGATTAAACTGTGCGTGGAAAAACGCGGCGTGCAAAAGAACATGCAGTACCTCGGCAGCCAGGTGGCGCTCACCTATGAGCTGCCCCTGAACGAGGTGGTGATGGACTTTTTTGACCGTTTAAAATCGGTGAGCCGCGGTTACGCCTCGTTCAATTACAGCTTCGAGCGCTTTCAGCCCGCCGATCTGGTGAAGCTGGACATCCTCATCAACGGCGAGCGTGTGGATGCGCTGTCGCTCATCGTGCACCGCGAGCAGAGCTTTTACCGCGGACGCGAACTGGTGGCAAAGATGAAGGAGATCATTCCCAGGCAGATGTTCGAGGTGGCGATCCAGGCCGCCATCGGCGCGCACGTGATCGCGCGCGAGACGGTCAAGGCGCTCAGGAAAAACGTCACCGCCAAATGTTACGGCGGCGACATCTCGCGCAAGCGTAAACTGCTGGAACGGCAAAAAGAGGGCAAGAAGCGCATGAAGCAACTGGGCAAGGTGGAGATTCCGCAGGAAGCGTTTCTGGCGGTATTACAGGTGGGTAGAGGCAAATGAATTTCGCATTGTTTTTGGTGGTTGCGACCGTATTATGCGGCATGATCTGGGCGCTGGACGCGTGGCTGTGGGCGCCCAGGCGGCGCGCGCGGGCCGCCAAGGAACCGGTATGGGTGGAGTACGCGCGCTCGCTGTTTCCGGTGTTTCTCATCGTGCTGCTGCTGCGCTCGTTTTTGATGGAGCCGTTCCGCATCCCGTCCAACTCCATGATGCCGACCTTGCTCGCCGGCGATTTTATATTGGTGAATAAATTTTCTTACGGCCTGCGCCTGCCGGTGCTGAACAGTAAATTCATTGATCTGGCCGTGCCGCGGCGCGGCGACGTGGCGGTGTTCCGTTTCCCGGAGAATCCGAAAATTGACTACATCAAGCGCGTGGTAGGCTTGCCCGGTGACCGAATTGCCTATTACCATAAGACGCTGACCGTGAACGGCAAGCCCATGCCGCAACAGCCCATGGGGACTTACGCCGGCTATGGCGCCGGGGCGGTCATGACGGGCGCGCGGATTTTCAACGAGGAGCTGGATGGGAAGGTACATGCTATCCTGGTTCGTCCCGGCCAGTTTTCCGGCGAGGGAGAATTCACCGTCCCGGAAGGCCGCTATTTCGTGCTGGGTGACAACCGCGACCACAGTAATGACAGCCGTTACTGGGGGACGGTTCCAGACCAGAACCTGGTGGGCAAGGCGGTCATGATCTGGATGAGCTGGGATTGGTCCGCGGACGGCGTCATCGCCTGGCGGCGTATCGGAACAAGGATAAAATAGTTGCTCAACCTTAAAATAGAGAGAGAGGCTCACATGCATAAACAACGTGGCATGAGTTTCATCAGCATCGTCTTGTTGCTTGCTTTCGTGGGTTTCTCCGCGCTGCTTAGTTTAAAGCTGCTGCCGGTATATATTGAAAGCTTCAAGGTGCAGACCGCCCTGGAGGGCTTAAAAACCGATGCCGGGATTGTGGCCAAGGGTAAAGAGGAAGTGCTCAAGGCCCTGCAGCGGCGTTTTGACGTGGACGACGTGAAGCATGCAAACGTCAAAAACGTCGAAGTACAGCCCTATCCAGGCGGCATGCGGGTGCGGGTGGTATACGAGGTGCGTGATGAGCTGGTGGGCAATCTGGATTTCGTCGCCAAGTTCGACAAGAGCGTGGAGTTGACCGCCCGTTGACCTCGCCCCTGAGCGCGCTGTGCCGGGAATTGGATTACCGGTTTACCGAGGCGGGACTGCTGGAGGATGCGCTCACGCATCGCAGCGCCGGGGGGGCCAATTATGAACGCCTGGAGTTTCTGGGCGACGCGGTATTGAATTTCGTCATCGCCGCCGAGCTTTACCAGCGCTACCCGCGGGCCACGGAAGGCGATTTGAGCAGGCTGCGCGCCAGCCTGGTGCGGCGCGAGACGCTGGCGCAGATCGCACAGTCCCTGCGGATGGGCGCATATTTAACCCTGGGCTATGGCGAAATAAAAAGCGGCGGGCAGCAGCGCGAGTCCACGCTGGCGGACGCCCTGGAGGCGGTGATCGGCGCGATCTATCTCGATGGCGGTGTGGAGGCGAGCCGCAAGGTGTTGCAGTCGCTCTACCAGACGCGGCTGAGCGAGATGCCGGAGGCGGTTACGCTGAAAGACCCCAAGACCCGGTTGCAGGAATACCTCCAGTCGCGCCGGCTGCCCCCGCCGCAATACAACCTGGCGCAGGTGAGCGGTGAGGCGCACGCGCAGATGTTCAAAATAGAGTGCAGCGTGCCCGGCCTGCCAGCGGCGCAGGGCGTGGGCAGCAGCCGCAGGAAGGCGGAGCAGGAGGCGGCGCGTAAGGCGCTGGAATTGCTGCAACATGATTAAGCATCGTTGCGGCTTGGTGGCGATTGCGGGTCGGCCCAACGTAGGGAAATCCACACTGCTGAACCATCTCATCGGGCAGAAAGTCAGCATCACCTCACGCAAGCCACAGACCACGCGCCAGCGCATCCTGGGCATCAAAAGCGAGCCCGGCTTCCAGGCGATCTACGTGGACACGCCGGGATTGCATGAGCCCGGCCAGCGCGCGCTCAACCGTTATATGAACGAGAGCGCCAAAAGCGCCCTGCGCGACGTGGACGTGATCCTGTTCATGGTGGAGGGATTGCGCTGGAACGAACAGGATGAATACGTATTGCAAACGATCAAGGCGGCGCGCGTCCCCGTGATTCTGGCAATCAACAAAGTTGACAAGATCGCCGACAAGAAAAAGCTGCTGCCACATCTTAATGCCCTGGCGCAAAAAATGTCTTTCGCGCACATCATTCCGCTCTCGGCCAAGAGCGGTGATAATATAAGCGCACTGGAGGCGCGGGTGCACAGCCTGCTGCCGGAAGGGCCGGCGCTTTATCCCGAGGACCAAGTCACCGACCGCAGCGAGCGCTTTCTCGCCGCCGAACTGGTGCGCGAAAAACTGATACGCAGCCTGGGTGAGGAGCTGCCCTATGCCACCAGCGTTGAGGTGCAGGCGTTTTCCAGGGAAGACAAGCTGCTGCGTATCGAGGCGGTGATCTGGGTGGAACGCACGGGGCAAAAGGCGATTGTGATCGGCAAAGGCGGGACGCGCCTGAAAAGCATCGGTCAGCAGGCGCGCGTGGAGATGGAGAAGATGTTTGACGGCAAGGTATTTTTACAGCTACACGTCAAGGTCAAGGAAGGCTGGAGCGACGACCTCAAGGCCTTGGCCAGCCTGGGTTATCATTAAACCTGGAAACGTTAATGATCCGGGCCAATACCACACGCGTCAGCCTGCAGCCCGCTTACGTGTTGCACCATCGCCCCTACCGGGACAGCAGTTTGCTGCTGGAGATATTCACGCCGGACCATGGCCGCGTGGGTTTGGTGGCGCGCGGCGCGCGCTCGCCCAAGTCGCGCCTATACGGGGTGCTGCAACCGTTTCAGCCGCTGCTCATCTCGTGGGTGGGGCGCGGCGAACTCGCCACGCTGAGCGGCGCGGAGGCGAACGGCCCGCCGCAACGCCTGCAAGGGAAAAGCGTCATCAGCGGTTTTTATATCAATGAACTGCTGCTGCGCTTGCTGCACCGCCACGATCCGCATGCCGCGCTGTTTGACGGCTACGCCCGGACCTTGCCGCTGCTGGCGCAAGCGGTCGCTCCCGGCGTCCTCGATCGCTGTTCCCGACGCGATTCTACCTCCTCCATCCCTGGAGTCGTGCCTCCCGCGACACTAAGCCTTCCCTGGCTGGCAGAACAGCGCGCGCTACGTATCTTTGAAAAGCATTTGTTAAAAGAGATCGGTTATGCGCTGGTGCTGGGTCACGAAGTGGAAAATGGCGCGCCCATCGAGCCGGACCAGAGGTACACTTACCGGCTGGAGCAGGGGCCGGTGCGATCCGATGGGGCAGGACACGGCATCGCGCTGCACGGTGCGAGTTTGTTGTCTCTTATGAATGAACAGTTGAGCGATGAACAAAGTCTGCGTGAGGTTAAATCGCTGATGCGCGCCGCGCTCGCCCTGTATCTCGGCGACAAGCCGTTGCAAAGCCGCGCCTTGCTGGTCAATTTACAGAAAACCTTGAACCTGCCCAGGAGCAGCATCGCAGTGCAGGCGGTTGACGCCGCATGACGGCGCGCTCATCCATTTTGCTGGGGGTCAATATTGACCACATCGCCACGCTGCGCCAGGCGCGCGGAACGCGCTATCCTGATCCGGTACAAGCCGCCATCGAGGCCGAGCAGGCAGGCGCGGACGCGATCACGTTACACCTGCGCGAAGACCGGCGCCACATCCAGGAGCGCGACGTGGAAATGTTGCACGGCATTTTGCAGACGCGCATGAATCTGGAGATGGCGGTGACCGAGGCGATGCTGGCGTTCGCCGCGCGCATCAAACCGCGGGACTGCTGCCTGGTGCCGGAGCGGCGCGAGGAGCTGACCACCGAAGGCGGGCTGGACGTGGCGGGCCAGCCGGAACGCATCGGCGCGGCCTGCGCGCGCTTGCGGGACGCGGGTGTGCGCGTGTCGCTGTTCATTGACGCTGATAACCATCAAGTGGATGCGGCGGCGCGCGCGGGCGCACCGGTGATTGAAATCCACACCGGCCATTATGCCGATGCGGAAGACGCAGCCCTGCGTGAGCAAGAGTTGCAGCGCATCGTGCGCGCCATGGAGCATGGAAAAAATCTCGGCCTGCAAGTCAACGCCGGACATGGCTTGAATTATCACAACGTGCAGGCCATCGCGGCCTTGCCCGGTATCAGCGAACTCAACATCGGTCACGCCATCGTGGCGCGCGCGCTGTTCACCGGGTTCGGCGCGGCGGTGCGCGAGATGAAACAGTTGCTGCGCGACGCACAGGGAAGAGCGCCAGCGAAGGGTTCAGCGATAGCGAAGGGTTCTGCTAGTGTCGCGGGAGGCAGGACGCCGTGAGCGACCGAGGCGCGCCATGACGGATAGAATCTTCGGCATCGGCACCGACATTGTGCGCGTGGCGCGCATGGAAAAAAATCTGGCGCGTTATGGCGAAAAATTCGCGCGCCGCATTCTGACCCCCTATGAGCTCGACGATTTTTCCAGGACGGAGCGCCCGGCGCATTTTCTGGCGCGGCGTTTCGCCGCCAAGGAGGCCACCGTCAAGGCGCTCGGCACCGGATTCGGGCACGGCATCACACCGCGGCAGATCGGCGTGGGACATGAAGACAGCGGCAAGCCGATTTTGCAATACCACGGCAAGGCGCTGGCGTTCATGAAAAAGATGGGCGTGAGCGGCGGCCACATCAGCATCGCCGACGAAGAAGATCATGCGGTGGCCTTTGTCACTTTGCTGGCGCGGTGACAGTCATGGACTACCCCACCATCGAAGGCTTCATCGGCAACACGCCCTTGGTGCGCTTGCAGCGCTTGCCGGGCGAGACGAGCAACGTCGTGCTGGCCAAGCTGGAGGGCAACAACCCGGCCGGTTCGGTGAAAGACCGTCCGGCGATGAGCATGATTAAACACGCCGAGGCGCGCGGCGAGATCAAACCTGGCGACACCCTGATCGAGGCCACCAGCGGCAACACCGGCATCGCGCTCGCCATGGCGGCGGCGATACGCGGCTACCGGCTGCTGCTCATCATACCGGAGCACATGAGCGTGGAGCGGCGCGCGGTGATGAAGGCATTCGGCGCCGAGATCATATCGGTCACGCGCGCGCAGAGCATGGAAGGCGCACGCGATCTTGCCCTACGCATGCAGGCCGATGGCAAGGGCCGCGTGCTCGATCAGTTCGCCAACCAGGACAATCCGCGCGCGCATTACGAGGGCACCGGGCCGGAGATATGGCGCGACACGCAAGGCGGAATCACCCACTTTGTCAGCTCCATGGGCACCACCGGCACCATCATGGGCTGCGCGCGCTTTTTCAAGGAAAAAAATCCGGCCATACAAATCGTCGGTGTGCAGCCCAGCGAGGGTTCGCAAATCCCCGGCATCCGCCGCTGGCCGCCAGCTTACCTGCCCAGGATTTATGACCCCAAGCGCGTGGACCGCATCATGGAAGTCAGCCAGGCCGAGGCCGAGGCCACGACACGCGAGTTGGCCGCGCGCGAGGGTATCTTCGCGGGCATCTCCTCCGGCGGCGCCGTACATGCCGCGTTGCTCCTGAGCAAGGAGGTGCGCGATGCGGTAATCGTCACCATCGCGTGCGACCGCGGCGACCGCTATCTCTCCACCGGCGTGTTCCCGGACCATTAAGATGCTGGAAAAGTCCATCCCTGTCCTTTTCCAGCGCGTAAAGCAAAAAATGCGATTTTTGCTTTACGCCATTTTTAAAATGCAGACGCAGTGTCCTGAAAATGACGGCACGTCCTTGTGCCGCACACTATGAACATTTTGGTATTCGACATCGAAACCGTCCCCGACGTGGCGGGCGGACGCCGGCTTTATGCGCTCGATGGCCTCACGGACAAACAGACCGCCGAGGCGATGTTCAACGTGCGCCGCCAGGAGACCGGCGGTTCAGATTTTCTCCGCCACCATTTACAACGCATCGTGGCGATCTCAGCGGTGCTGCGCACGCGCGATCATGTGAAGGTGTGGTCTCTGGGTGAGCCGGATTCACCTGAAAAAGAGCTGATCGAACGCTTTTTCGACGGGATTGAAAAGTACACGCCGACGCTGGTGTCCTGGAACGGCGGCGGGTTTGATTTGCCGGTGCTCAACTATCGCGCGCTGTTGCACGGCGTCGCCGCGCCGCGTTACTGGGAGACGGGCAAGGAAGACCCCGGCTTCCGCTACGATAATTATCTCAGCCGGTTTCATTGGCGCCATACCGATCTGATGGACGTGCTTTCCTCTTACCAGGCGCGCGCCACCGCCCCGCTGGATGGAATCGCCGCCCTGCTGGGCTTTCCCGGCAAGCTGGGCATGGACGGGTCGCAGGTGTGGGAGCGCTATCTGCAGGGCGAGATCGCCGCGATCCGCGATTACTGTGAGACCGACGTGCTCAATACCTATCTCATTTACCTGCGCTTCGAACTGATACGCGGCCATTTGACGGCCGAACACTACGCAACAGAGTGTCAGCTTCTGCGCGATGTGCTGGCCAAGGAAGACAAACCCCACCTGCGCGAATTTCTTGCCGCTTGGCGGTCGCTCCCGGCGTCCTGCCTCCCGCGACACTAAGCCATCCATGGCTGTCGCTGATCCACGCAACCTTGCGCCTCCTTGCTACTTGTAACTTGTCACTTGCTACTGTTTTTCAATGCCCCGCCGTCCCCGCAATTTAAAACTGCCGCCCCAGGAACCCGTTGCGGCCAAAGTCGAGTCTCTCAGCCACGACGGGCGCGGCGTGGCGCATGTCAACGGCAAGGCGGTGTTCATCGAGGGTGCCTTGCCGGGTGAGCAGGTGTTATTTGGCTATGTCACGCGGCGTAAACGCCATGATGAGGGCAGGGTCGAGAAAATCATCAGCCCGTCACCCCATCGCGTCGAGCCGCGTTGCGCGCATTTCAACATCTGCGGCGGATGCAGCCTGCAGCACCTCTCTCCCATAGCGCAAATCGCGGCCAAACAGCAGGTGCTGCTGGATAGCCTGAAGCATATAGGCGGGGTGGAGCCGGAGGTTATTTTAGCGCCGCTCACCGGCCCGCACTGGGGCTACCGGCGCAAGGCGCGTCTCGGCGTCAAGTTTGTCATCAAGAAAGACAAATTGCTGATCGGCTTCCGGGAGAAGCGCAGCTCCCTGCTCGCCGATATAGAGCGCTGCGAAGTGCTACATCCTTCCGTGGGGGGCTTGCTTCCGGCGCTGCGCGAACTCATTGCCGGACTGGAAGCCTACAACTGCATTCCCCAGATCGAAGTGGCTGCGGGCGATGAAGTCACGGCCCTGGTGTTCCGCAATCTGGCGCAGTTGAGCGGTACCGACCTGGACCAGCTGCAACGCTTTGGTGAGGCTCACGGCATGCAGATTTATCTGCAACCGGCGGGGCCGGACAGCGTGACGTTGATCTGGCCGGAAACCGCGGCGCTGAGCTACCGCTTGCCCAAATACAATCTGGAACTCTTCTTCACCCCGACCGATTTTGTTCAGGTCAACGGCGCAATCAATAGCGCCATGGTGGAACGGGTGATCGAACTGCTCGACCCCAAACCGCACGAGCGCGTGCTGGATTTGTTCTGCGGCCTGAGCAACTTCACCCTGCCCCTGACGCGTTATGCGGCACACGTCACCGGCGTGGAGGGCGAGGCCAAACTGATACAGCGCGCGCGGGACAACGCGCGCCACAACGGTATCGGCAATGCGGAGTTTCATGCCTGTGATCTCAGCCGGGATTTGGCCGGGCAGACCTGGGCAGGACAACACTTCGACAAAATCCTGCTCGACCCGCCGCGCACCGGCGCCTTGGAGGTTATCAAACAGCTCCCCGCGCTCGATGCCGCGCGTATCGTCTACGTCTCATGCAACCCCGCCACCCTGGCGCGCGATGCAAAAGAGCTGGCGCAACGGGGTTATAAATTACTGAGCGCGGGCGTGATGGACATGTTTCCCCATACTACGCACATCGAGTCGGTCGCGTTGTTTGAAAAGAGTTGATACTCAAGGAACCTCTGATATGTCAGAGGTTCCTTGAGTATCAACCAATCCACTTGCGCGCGTTGCGGAACATGTGCAGCCACGGGCTCTCCTCGCCCCACTCTTCGGGATGCCAGGAGAGGGCCATCGTGCGCACCACGCGCTCCGGGTGCGGCATCATGATGGTGTAGCGCCCGTCGGGCGTGGTGAGGCCCGCGATGCCGAGCGGCGAGCCGTTGGGATTGGCGGGGTAGGTTTCGGTGGGCTGGCCATAATTATCCGCCCAGCGCAGTGCGACGATACCGGCATCGAGTGCTTGTTGGGCGCTGCCGCCGGAACGAAATTCGGCGCGGCCCTCGCCGTGCGCCACCGCGAGGGGCAGTTGCGCGCCCGCCATGTCTTGCAAGAACAGCGAGGGCGATTTCGGGATTTGCACCAGCGACAGGCGCGCCTCGAATTGCCCGGAAAGGTTGCGCGCGAACCCCGGCCAGTGCTCCGCGCCGGGGATGAGTTCATGCAGGTGCGACATCATCTGGCAGCCGTTGCAGATGCCGAGACCAAAGCTATCCTTGCGATTAAAGAAGGCGCTGAATTCGTCGCGCGCGCGCGCGTTGAACAAGATTGAATTGGCCCAGCCACGCCCCGCGCCGAGCACGTCGCCGTAGGAAAATCCGCCCGGCGCGGCGAGGCCCTGAAAGTCGCGCAGGGAAACGCGGCCTTCCAGGATATCGCTCATGTGCACGTCCACACAGGCGAAACCCGCGCGGTCGAACGCCCAGGCCAGCTCCACCTGGCCGTTCACGCCTTGTTCGCGCAGGATGGCGACGCGCGGGCGCACGCCTTGTTTGATATACGGCGCCGCGGCATCGTGATCCGGGTCGAAGCTGAGCTTTACGTTCAGACCGGGGTCGGCGGCATCAAGCAGGGCATCGTACTCCTGCTGCGCGCACGCCGGGTTGTCGCGCAGCGACTGCATGCGATAAGAAGTTTCCGACCAGGCGCGGTGCAAGTTCACGCGCGTGTCTGAAAGAACCGTTTTGCCGTGGTGCGTGAATACAATGTGATCCGTGCCATTCAAGGCGCCGCACGCGTGGCTGCATTCGCCGAGTCCTGCCTGCTCCAACGCCTCAAGCACCGCCTGCTTGTCTGCCATACGCGTTTGCACCACGGCGCCGAGCTCTTCATTAAACAGCGCGCCAGTCGCTCCCGGCGTCCTCGATCGCTGTTCCCGACGCGATTCTACCTCCTCCATGCATGGAGTCGTGCCTCCCGTGACACTAAGCCGTCCCTGGCTGGCGCAAGGGCCGGGTACGAGCGTATCCAGATGCACGGTGACGCCGGCATGACCCGCGAAGGCCATCTCGCATACGGCGGTAAACAGGCCGCCGTCGGAGCGGTCGTGATAGGCGAGCAGCAGGCCTTTTTCATTGAGCGATTGAATGGCGTTAAAGAACGACTTGAGTAATTCAGCATCCGGCGCATCCGGCACGTCGCGCACCATTTGGCCATACACCTGTGCCAGCGCCGAACCGCCCAAGCGGTTTTTGCCCAGGCCCAGATCAATCACGATGAGCGCGGTCTCGCCTTGATTAGTGCGTAGTTGCGGCGTAAGCGTCTGGCGGCAATCCAGCACCGGCGCGAAGGCGCTCACGATGAGCGACAACGGCGCGGTGACGGATTTTTCCTCGCCCTGCTCGCGCCACACGGTTTTCATGGAGAGCGAATCCTTGCCCACGGGGATGGCGATGCCGAGTTGCGGGCAGAGTTGCATGGCGACGGCGTGCACGGTGTCGTACAACGCGGCGTCCTCGCCGGGGTGGCCCGCGGCGGCCATCCAGTTGGCGGAGAGCTTGATGGCGGAAATACCGGCGATGCGCGCGGCGGCGATGTTGGTGATGGCCTCGGCGACCGCCATGCGCCCCGAAGCGGCGGGGTTGATGAGCGCGAGCGGCGCGCGTTCGCCCAGCGCCATCGCCTCGCCGGTGTGGGTGTCAAAACCGCTGCCGGTGACGCCCGCATCCGCGACCGCGACCTGCCACGGGCCCACCATTTGATCGCGCGTGACCAGGCCGCCCACCGTGCGGTCGCCGATGGTGATGAGAAAGCGCTTGTCCGCCACGGTGGGGAAACGCAGCACGCGTAGCGCGGCCTGGTGCAGGTCAATGCGCGTATCAAATAGCGGCAGCGCTGGGGTATCAGTGTGCCGCACATCGCGCAGCATTTTCGGCGGTTTGCCGAGTAGCATGGGCAGCGGCAGGTTGACCGGCTCATTATGGAAATGCGCGTCGCTCACGAGGAGTTGTTGTTCGGCGCTGACGCTGCCCACAACGGCGTAAGGACAACGCTCGCGCGCGCACAATACCTTGAATTCATCCAGGCGTTCGGCGGACACCGCCAGCACGTAACGCTCCTGCGCCTCGTTGCTCCAAATCTGCATGGGCGACATGCCGGGATCGTCGTTCAAAATCGCGCGCAGCTCGATACGCGCTCCGCGTTCCGCGCCGTGCACCAGTTCCGGCAGCGCATTGGACAGGCCGCCCGCGCCGACATCGTGTATGGAGAGGATGGGATTGCCGTCACCCATCTGCCAGCAGCGGTCTATGACCTCTTGGCAGCGGCGCTGCATCTCGGCGTTGTCGCGCTGCACCGAGGCGAAGTCGAGCGTCTCGTCACCGCTGCCCGCTGCGATAGAAGACGCCGCGCCGCCGCCGAGGCCAATCAGCATGGCCGGCCCGCCCAGTACAATGAGCGCGCTGCCTTGCGGCAAATCATGCTTCTCCACATGCATGGGAGAAATGTTGCCCACGCCGCCCGCCAACATGATGGGCTTGAGATAGCCGCGCGACTCCATGCCCTGTTGCGCCGGGAATTGCGCCTCGAAGGTGCGGAAATAGCCGCAGATGTTGGGACGGCCGAATTCATTGTTGAACGCCGCCGCGCCTAGCGGCCCCTCCAGCATGATTTGTAGACTCGACGCGACGTGCGCCGGTTTGCCGTAATCGAATTGCTCCCACGGCTGCGGGGCATCGGGGATACGCAGGTGCGAGACGGAAAAGCCGCACAAACCCGCCTTGGGCTTCGCGCCGCGCCCGGTCGCGCCTTCATCGCGGATTTCGCCGCCGCTGCCGGTGGCCGCGCCAGGATAAGGCGAGATCGCGGTGGGGTGGTTGTGCGTCTCCACCTTCATCAGGATGTGCGCGTACCCCCTGTGCTGACGATATTCGTTCTTTCCGCCTGCGGGGAAAAAGCGCGCCGTCTCGAAACCCTCGATCACCGAGGCGTTGTCTTTATACGCCGACAGGATGCCATGCGGATTTTTTTCCGAGGTGTGGCGGATCATGGCGAACAGGGATTTTTCCCGTGGCTTGCCGTCTATGATCCAGTCGGCGTTGAAAATCTTGTGGCGGCAGTGCTCGGAATTCATCTGCGCGAACATCATCAGTTCCGCGTCGCTGGGGTTGCGCTTGAGGCGCAGGTAGTTGTCCAGCAGATAGGCGATTTCGTCCGCGCTGAGCGCGAGCCCAAGTTGCCGGTTGGCGTCCAGCAGCGCCTGTTTTCCATCGGTTAAAATATCAACAGTGGTCAGCGGCGCGGGTTGAGACTGAGAGAACAGGGCGTGCGCCGCCTTGGGGTCGCGGCACACCTGCTGCGTCATGCGGTCGTGCACGAGTGGGGCGATCAAATCAATCTCGCCCTGTTGCAGGGGCGCGGCGTTTTGCGTGGTGAAATAATAAGCCGTGCCGCGCTCGATGCGCTTGATCTTGTCCAGGCCGCACAAACGCAGGATGTCGCTCGCCTTGCTCGACCAGGGCGAGCGCGTACCGGCGCGCGGTGTCACCAGCAACGACGTGCAGGGACGCACTAGTGTCGCGGGAGGCACGACTCCAGGGATGGAGGAGGTAGAATCGCGTCGGGAACAGCGATCGAGGACGCTGGGAGCGACCGGGGGAGTTGCGACGACGGATTCGCTTGCGTGCGCCGCGAGGATTTTTACCAACGCCGCGTTTTCGTCCGGCGCGAGCGCGCCGGTCAGCTCGGCGAAATACACCCACTCGGCGCGCAGTTGTGTGATGCGCGGGGCAGCCGCCCGCATCGCGCGCAGCAGTTTGTCGAGGCGGAAACCAGACAGCGCCGCCGCGCCGCGCAGCCGTAACATTCTTGCTTGAATCGCGTTTATTTGAGTTGTTCGTGCAGCAGGGTCAGTATCCGGCTGGAGGTTTCCGAGTTGTCGCGCACGCCATCCTTGTTGAGCACCTCGATGCGCGTGCTGTCCGCGGTCGTCCCCAGCGACCCGCCTCCCGCGACACTAGTAGAACCCTTCGCTGGCGCTCTTCCCTGTACGTCGTCGCTCGCCACGCTGACCAGATATTGTTCGGTCGGCGGCTTTTTGTCGTCCTTGCCCCAGAATTTCATCCTGGACATGAGGCCTTCTTTTTTCTCCTGATCCTTGAGCGGATCGGCGTAACGCACGTAGTACAGGCCGCGTGAGCGGTCACGGTCTTCCACGGTGAAGCCGATGCGATCCAGCGCGAGGCCGGTGCGGCGCCAGGCGCGTGAAAAATCCTCTTGCAGGGCGAGCGCGGCGCCGCCGTTGCCGTCTTTGGTCAGCGTGGCGCGCGGCGTTTCGGTCTCGCGCGCCAGCAGGGTCTTGGTTTTCTTTTCGTCCACGCCGAAGAACACCATCAGGTGGTTAAGCATCTCCGCCTCCAGCTCCGGGTCGGAAGGGCGCGGCTGCCAGATGGTCGAGTCGCCATGCGCCACTTCCTCCACGCCGCTGTGGCTCAAGAAAAGTTCGGTGCCGCCCGCCTCCTGGGTGCGCTCCAGGCGCACGCGGAACTTGTCGCGCGTCGCGGCGGAGTAGAGATTTTCGAACACCTTGCTCAGCACCGAGCGGATGGGATCTTTCGGAATGTCGGCGCGGTTTTCCAGCCAGTCGGTCTCCATGATGCCGATGCGTGGGTCTTCCTGCTTGATGAGATAACCGTTTTGCAGCCAGAATTCGCGCACCTTGGGCCACCACTGATCGGGCTCGCCCTGCATCATCAGCCAGCGCTTGTTGCCGTCGCGCTCCACGCGCACGTTGTCCTGGCCGGGCAGGACATTCTCGCGCTGCGCCACTTGCGGGTCGCTGCGCTCGCCGCTGTACACGGAATAGGTCGCCGTGCCGCCGGGGCTGATGTCGGGCACGGCGAGCGTGTCGTCCACGGTGGAGCTGGTGAGGTCGGGCGGTACCTCCAGCGGCGGGAGCGAGGAGCTCTTTTTATATTCCACGCGCTTTTCCGGGTCCACCTCATCCAGCTTGGCGGTGATCGCCTTGCACCCGCCGAGCGCAGCGAGCGTTAACAACAAAAGTCCGCAATGTAACAGCCGTTTTCTAAAATGCATCCACGTTACCTTAAGGTTAAATGTTGATGGCCTGCCGCATGGCCGCCCTGACCTGGGCCTGGCAGCCGGCCGAGAGCGGCGTGAGCGGCAGGCGTATGCCGGGCGGGATCAGCCCCATCTCATGCAGCGCCCACTTGACCGGGATCGGGTTGGACTCGATGAACAAATCACGGTGCAGCGCCATGAGCCGTTGGTTGATGGCCTCGGCTTGGGCGCGCTCGCCGCGCAGGGCGGCTGTGTACATGTCGTGCATCAGCCTGGGCGCGATGTTGGCGGTCACCGAGATCACGCCCTTGCCGCCTTGCAGCATCACTTCCATGGCCGTGGCGTCGTCACCCGCGTAAAGGTCTATTTTATCACCACAGCGCTCCAATATCTCGCGCGCGCGCGCGATATTGCCCGTGGCCTCCTTGATGCCCACGATGTTGGAGATGGGGGCGAGGCGCGCCACGGTGTCCGGCAGCAGGTCGCAGGCGGTGCGACCGGGCACGTTGTACAGGATTTGCGGGATGGGGACGGCCTCGGCGAGGGCCTTGTAATGCAGGTACAGGCCCTCTTGGGTGGGCTTGTTGTAATAAGGCGTGACCAGCAAACAGGCGTCGGCGCCGGAATGCAGGGCCGAGCGGGTCAGCTCGATGGCCTCGCTGGTGGCGTTGGCCCCGGTACCCGCGATCACCGGCACGCGCCCATGCACCAGATCCACCACCTGGCGTATCACCCGGCAATGTTCCTCCATATCGAGCGTGGCGGACTCGCCCGTGGTGCCGACCGCGACGATGGCATCGGTGCCGTTCTCGATATGGAATTCGATGAGCCGGGACAGGCTCTCTGGATCAAGTGACCCGTCAGCGCGCATCGGCGTGACCAGGGCCACCATACTGCCGTGAAACATGAACCGCTGCTCCAAGAACAAAGACGCATGGTACTTCGAGCCGTGGCGGATGACAAGAAGCGGCCTCTCCGGACCATTTGGGCCGGCGCCAGCCTCTATTGGCTATTAGCGGGGAATCCACTACTATTAGGAGGGCACTATATGTCAATAAGTTAGGGGCAACAGGTCATGGCGGTCTCAGGTATCAAGCCCAAGCTGAGCGGGCTGGCGCGGCGTCTGGTGCTGGACAATCTGCTCACCGAGCAGGTGGCGCTCACGGCGTATGAGGATGCGCTTAAAAACCGCACCTCGTTCGTCGCGCACCTGGTGGAAAAGAAGCTGCTCGATGCGCTGACCATCGCCAACGCGGCCTCGCAGGAGTTCGGCTTGCCACTGTTTGATCTTGGCGCCCTGAATCTGGCACACACGCCGATCGCGCTGGTGGAAGAGAAGCTGATGCGCCAGCACCACGTGCTGCTCCTGAACAAGCGCGGCAACCGTTTGTTCATCGCCGTTTCCGACCTTACCAGCCTGCGGGCCCTCGACGAGATCAAGTTCCACACCGGCCTCAACACCGAGGCGATTCTGGTCGAGGATGACAAGCTCGCCAAGGCGATCGAAAAGATCGTGGGGGGCAGTACCAGTCTTATGGATGAGCTGAGTAGCGATGCCGATCCTGGCGACTTGGAGTTTGAAACTACCGTGGGCGAGGAGCAGCCCGCTGGTACAGAGGCGACGGGTGAGCCAGAAGTCCCGATAGTGAGGTTTGTACACAGGGTACTGCTCGATGCCATCAACAAGGGCGCCTCCGACATCCATTTTGAGCCTTATGAAAAGACCTATCGTGTGCGCTATCGCATAGACGGCGAGCTCTCCGAGATAGTAGCCCCTCCAATTGCACTCGCGCCGCGCATCGCGGCGCGCCTCAAGGTGATGTCGCGCCTCGATATAGCGGAGCGCCGCGTGCCGCAGGACGGGCGCATGAAGCTGAATCTCTCGCGAAACCGCGCCATAGATTTCCGCGTCAGCACCTGCCCCACCTTGTTTGGCGAGAAGGTGGTGATGCGTATCATGGATCCGGCCAGCACCAAGCTCGACATAGACGCACTGGGTTATGAACCAGATCAGAAGCAGTTGTTCTTGTACGCCATCCACCGCCCCTACGGCATGGTGCTGGTCACCGGCCCGACCGGCAGCGGTAAAACGGTGTCGCTGTATACCGCGCTGAACAACCTCAACACCGAAGACCGCAATATCTCCACCGTCGAAGACCCGGTGGAAATCAACTTGCCAGGCGTCAACCAGGTGAACGTCAACCCCAAGGCGGGCCTGACCTTCGCCTCCGCGCTGCGCGCGTTTTTGCGCCAGGACCCGGATGTGGTCATGGTGGGTGAAATCCGCGACCTGGAGACCGCCGATATCGCCATCAAGGCGGCACAGACCGGCCACATGGTGCTGTCCACGCTGCACACCAACGATGCGCCGGCCACGCTCACGCGTCTGGCTAACATGGGGGTACCGGCGTTTAACATCGCCTCGGCGGTGATCCTTATCATCGCGCAACGCCTGGGGCGGCGCTTGTGCAAGCATTGCAAGAGACCCATGGAGTTGCCGCGCGAGGAGCTGCTCAAGGCCGGCTTCAAGGAAGCGGAACTGAAGGATTTGGTGGTGTATGGCCCGGTCGGCTGCGATCAGTGCGTGAATGGTTATAGAGGACGCGTGGGTATTTATCAGGTGATGCCGATCACCGAGGCGATCCAGCGCCTGATTCTGGAAGGCGGCAACGCGATGCAGATCGCGGAGCAGGCCAAGCACGAGGGCGTGGCCGACTTGCGCGAATCGGGTTTAAAGAAGGTTAAGCAAGGCGTCACCAGCCTGGAAGAAGTAAACAGCGTCACCAATGAGTAGAATAAACCATGGCTGAGAAAGCGGCGAAGCAGCTCGACACCTTCGTCTGGGAAGGCTCCAACAAGCAAGGCGCGCGCGTCAAGGGCGAGATCAAGGGCGTCAGCCCCGCCCTGGTCAAGGCCGACCTGCGCCGTCAGGGCATTAATCCGCTCAAGGTGGATAGAAAAAGCAGGACTACTGCTGGCGCGGCTATTCGCATTTCCAGCGCAGGCATCAGCCAACTCAAGGCGGATAAAAAACGCGCGCCGCTGTTTGGCGGCCAGTCAAAAAAGAAGATTACCCCGAAGGACATCGCCATTCTGAGCCGTCAGTTGTCCACCATGATCTCGGCCGGCGTGCCGCTGGTGCAGGCGTTCGAGATCGTGGGGCGAGGCCATGAAAATCTCGCCATGCAGGAACTGATCCTGGCCATCAAGAGCGATGTGGAGAGCGGCAGTTCCCTGGCCGAGGCCATGGAAAAGCACCCGCGCCAGTTTGATGAGCTGTACTGTAACCTGGTGCGCGCCGGCGAACAGGCCGGTATCCTGGAAGGCTTGATGAACAAGATCGCCGTTTATAAGGAAAAAACCGAGGCGATCAAGGGCAAGATCAAAAAGGCGCTGTTTTATCCCACGGCGGTATTGGTGGTGGCGTTCATCATCACCGCCATTCTGCTCATCTACGTGATCCCGCAGTTCGAATCGCTGTTCAAGGGTTTCGGCGCCGATCTGCCGGCGCTGACCAAAATGGTGGTTAATCTTTCCGCGATTTTCCAAAAATGGTGGTGGTTGATCTTCGGCGCGCTCGGCGGCGGCGTCTACGCGATTATCGAGGCCAAGAGGCGCTCGAAGGCGGTGGCCCACTTCTTCGACCGCCTGCTGCTCAAGCTGCCGGTTATCGGCGCCATTCTGCACAAAGGCGCCATCGCGCGCTTCGCGCGCACCATGTCCACCATGTTCGCGGCGGGCGTGCCGCTGGTGGAGTCCATGGTCTCGGTGGCGGGCGCGTCGGGCAACATCGTCTATGCGAACGCCATCCTGCGCATGCGCGACGAGGTCACGACCGGCACGCAAATGAATGTGGCGATGCGCAACACGCAGTTGTTCCCCAATATGGTGGTGCAAATGGTGGCGATAGGCGAGGAGGCGGGTTCGCTCGATGCCATGCTGGGCAAGGTCGCCGACTTCTACGAAGAAGAAGTGGATAATATGGTGGACTCGCTCTCCAGTTTGCTGGAGCCGATGATTATGGCGATACTGGGCGTGCTGGTGGGCGGACTGGTGATCGCCATGTATTTGCCGATCTTCAAGATGGGGGCGGTGGTATGACATGACGGCAGATACAAGAGAAAAGAGAAAAGTCTCCTCACTAAATGCATCAGTACTTTTCTCTTTTCTCTTTTCTCTTTTCTCTGTCTCCGCGATGATTGATACCATGCAGGCGTCTCCATGGCTGTTTGTTTTGTCCACCGGCGTGCTGGGGCTGGTGGTGGGCAGCTTTCTGAATGTAGTCATACACCGCCTGCCGCGGATGATGCAGCGCGACTGGCGGGCGCAGTGCCGGGAACTGCTCGAACTGCCGGATGAGTCCGCTGAACCGTTGCGTTTCAACCTCCTTGTTCCGCGCTCGCGCTGTCCGCACTGCGGACACGGCATCACGGCGCTGGAGAACATTCCGCTGCTGAGCTACCTCGCGCTCAAAGGAAAGTGTTCCGCCTGCGGCGCGCGCATCTCACCGCGTTACCCGGCGGTGGAACTGCTGACCGCGCTGTTGTCCATGACGGTGGCCGCGCATTTCGGTTTTGGCTGGATCAGCGCGGCGGCGTTGGTGCTTACCTGGGCCTTGATCGCCCTTACCTTCATTGACTTCGATCATCAATTGCTGCCCGATTCCATCACGCTGCCGCTGCTGTGGTGCGGGCTTTTGCTCAGTTTGTCCGGTGTGTTTGTGGACAGCCGAAGCGCGATCATCGGCGCGGCGGCGGGTTATCTGACACTGTGGGCGGTGTACTGGTTGTTTAAATGGGTCACCGGCAAGGAAGGCATGGGGCAGGGGGACTTCAAACTGCTCGCCCTGCTGGGCGCCTGGCTCGGCTGGCAGGCGCTGCCGGTGGTGATACTGTTATCCTCCCTGGTCGGTGCGGCGGTGGGCCTCAGCATGGTGTTGTTTCTGGGGCGCGACAAAAATATTCCCATCCCGTTTGGCCCTTATCTCGCGGCGGCGGGCTGGCTGGCGCTGATCTGGGGGGAGGAGCTGACGGGCGCTTACCTGCGCCTGGCGGGTCTTGCCTGACGGCGCTTGATGTTTGTCGTAGGACTCACGGGCGGCATCGGCGCGGGCAAGTCCATAGTGGCGGAGTTGTTCCGCGCGCAGGGCGTGCCGGTGCTGGACGCCGATGTCATCGCCAGGGAATTGGTGCAGAAGGGCAAGCCCGCGCTGACGCGCCTCGTGGCGCTGTTTGGGCGCGAGATACTGGATGATAACGGCGCGCTCAATCGCGCCAGGCTACGCGCCCTGGTGTTCGGCGATGCGGCGGTCGCTCCCGGCGTCCTGCCTCCCGCGACACTGGCACATCCGTGTGCGGCGTGGCGCAGGCAACTGGAGGCGCTACTGCACCCCTTGATTCATGAGGAAATGCAAGTCCGCTTGACGCAACTCAAGACGCCCTACTGTATCGTGTGCATACCTTTACTGGTCGAGACCGGGTGGACGGCCAGCGTGCAGCGCGTACTGGTGATAGATGCCCCGGAGGAGCTGCGCCGCCGCCGCGTCGTGGCGCGTGATGGTTTGAGCGCGGCGGAGTTCAACGCCATCCTGGCCGCCCAGGCCGGCCGTGACGAGCGGCTCGCCGCGGCGGACGACGTGATCGTCAATGATGGCGGACGTGATATGCTCAAGCAGCGGGTAGGCGAGCTGCACCGCCACTATTCGCAACTGGCGGCCGCCATCTCCACCTCCGGCAAAGTATAATGACGACAGCCATGACACATCTTACAGAGACATTTGAGTGATCGAGCAGGTTTTCTATGAACAACCGCTGAGCGAGCGCATACGCGCCTTTCTGCGTCTGGAGCTGTTGTTTCTTCAAGCCAATCACACCCTACTCGGCGCCAGCCCGTTGGACAGCCGCGTTACTCTTTCCACGCTGTTTGAGATTCTCAACGTCATGGGCCGCGCCGACCTCAAGGGGGAGATGTTAAAGGAGCTGGAACGGCACGGCGCCGCGCTCACCCGTCTGGAGCAGGTGCCGGAGGTGGATCAACAGCGGCTCAATCAAATACTCGATCAACTGGATGCGCAAGTAGACCGCCTGCACGCCGTCGAAGGCCAGCTTGGCCAGACATTGCGCCAGAATGAATTTATTAACAGCATCCGGCAGCGCACCAGCATTCCCGGCGGCACCTGTGATTTTGATCTGCCGGCCTATCATTTCTGGCTGGAGCGCCCGGTGGCGGAACGCCTGCGTGATTTACAGGAGTGGTTGAATACTTTGGACCCGGTGCGCAGCGCCGTAGCGTTGATATTGAGCCTGATCCGCGAAAGCGCCGCACCGAGCCGGGAGCTCGCGTGCGCGGGCTTCCTGCAAAAATCGCTGGATGCGGATATTCCCTGTCAACTGGTGCGCGTCGGTGTGCCGCTCACGCTGCCTTACTATGCCGAAATCAGCGGCGGCAAACACCGCATCACGGTGCGTTTCATGGAGTACGTCAAGGATGGCCGCGCCGCGCAGGCCGCGCAAGATGTGGAGTTTGGTCTGTACTGTTGCCTGATATAAAGGAACCTCTAACTTAATCAGAGGTTCCCCAGTATCCGCGCGGCCACCTCTTCCGGCTGAGGCGCATCCCATAGCGCGCTACGCACGGCGATGCCTTGCGCGCCGTGCCGGAAGGCGAGCGCCAGGTGTTCCGCTTGCGCCAGCCAGGGACGGCTTAGTGTCGGTCGCTTCCGGCGTCCTGCCTCCCGCGACATTCGTACGTCCCTGTACAGCACGGGAGAGACGGGCGGGACGCCGGGAGCGACCATCCCGCCCAAGGCATAAACCGGCAGCGTGGCGAGTTCCGTCAAACGTTGCAGGCCTTGCCAGCCGAGCGCTACGGCGCCGGGATGGGTAGGCGTGGGGAGCACTGGGGCCACCACCGCGAAGTCGGCGTGGATGCGCATCGCGTGTTCAAGCTCCGCCTGGTTGTGACACGAGGCCGCTACCCAATGACGCTCACCGAGCGGACGCCGGTCCAGCTCCAGCAGGCGTGCGCCGGTCAGATGCACGCCGTGCGCCCCGATCTCATTAACCAGCGCGGGCGCGGCGTTGAGCAAAAGCCGTGCGTCATAAGGCGCGCACAATTCGAGCGCTTGTTGCACCAGTTTCCGGTAATGTTTTTCATCCAGGGTTTTGGCGCGCAACTGAATCAGGCGCACACCGCCCTGGAGGCAGCGTTCCAGCCGGTCCAGAAAGGCCCTGTCGTCCTGTTCCGGTTCGCCGGTAATAAGATAGAGCACCGGCAGCCGCACGGCGTTTATGATGGGCAGGTTGGCGGCGGGATAATCCCGTTGCGATAGCTTGTCTTGCGCCACCCATTCGATGCGTTGGCCTTCCCTGGAGTGCGGCTCACCGAGAAACTGATCCACGCGCCACACATCAAGCAAAACAGATTTATCCGGATAATGATGCGGAATACGTATCAGGGGACGGGCGCGCGTGATGGTGATGCCAAGCTCTTCATGCAGCTCGCGCTTGAGCGCCTCCAGCACCTGCTCTGTATCTTCCACCTTGCCGCCGGGAAATTCCCACAGCCCGCCTTGATGTTTGTGCGCGGGACGCAGCGCAAGCAACACCTCGCCACGCCGGTTGAAGATGGCCGCCGCCGCGACGTGCTGATAGCTCACCTGCTGTTTACGCCGTACACGGATGTGTCAGTGTCGGTCGCTTCCGGCGTCCTGCCTCCCGCGACATTCGTACGTCCCTGTACAGCACGGGAGAGACGGGCAGGACGCCGGGAGCGACCCAATCAGCTGCGATACTCTGCGTTGATGCGCACATAGTCATAGGAGAAGTCACAAGTCCACACCGTGCTGCTGTGCACACCGCGTTTTAAGTCCACGCGCACGCGGATTTCATCGGCGCTCATCGCCTGCTTGCCCTGCGCCTCGGTATAGTCCGGCGCGCGTGCGCCGTTGCGCACAATGCACGCTTCGCCCAAATGGAGGGTGATGCGTTCCAGGTCAAGATCGGCGATTCCGGCTCGTCCCACGGCGGCGAGGATGCGCCCCCAGTTGGGGTCGGAGGCGAAGAACGCGGTTTTCACCAGGGGCGAGTGGGCGATGGTGTAGGCCACGCGGGCGCATTCCTCTTCGCTCGCGCCGCCGCTGACCTCGATGGTGATGAACTTGGTCGCGCCTTCGCCGTCGCGCACGATGGCCTGCGCCAGCTCCACGCAGATTTCCGTGATGGCGCTCGCCAAGGTTTTGTAAACGGCGCTCGCGCTGTCCGTGATGCGCGGCAAGCGGCTTGTGCCCGTGGCGATCAATACGCAGGCATCATTGGTCGAGGTGTCGCCGTCCACCGTGATGCGGTTAAACGATACCTTCGCGGCATCGTTCAGACAGTGTTGCAAGATGTCCGGTGCGACATCGGCGTCGGTGGCGATGAAGGCGAGCATGGTCGCCATATCGGGGCGGATCATGCCGGAGCCTTTGGCGATGCCGGTAATCGTGACCGGATGGCCGTGGAGTGTGAGTTGGCGTGATATGCCTTTTGGCACAGTGTCCGTGGTCATGATGCCGTGTGCGGCGTCTTCCCAGCCCGTAGCGCTCAGCTTGGCAAATGCATCGGGAAGTCCCTGCGCGATTTTCTCCACCGGCAGGGCCTCGCCGATCACGCCGGTGGAGAAGGGCAGCACCTCGCTCGTCGTGCAACCCGCGAGCCTGGCCAGAGCCGCGCAACACGCCTCGGTATCGCGCAAGCCCTGTGCGCCGGTGCCCGCATTGGCGTTGCCGGTATTAATCAGCAGATAGCGCGGCGCGGTTTGCGTGAAATGCTTGCGCGCGAGGATTACCGGCGCGGCGCAAAAGGCGTTTTGCGTGAACACGGCGGCGCAGCTTGCGCCGGGAGTGATTTCCATCACCACCAGGTCACGCCGCCCCGGTTTCTTGATCCCTGCGCTCGTCGTGCCCAGGCGCAGCCCGGCTACCGGGTGCAAAGCGGACAACGCCTTGAGACCTACCGCCAAAGTGTGTCCCTCATGCCAACTGCCCGTGACAGTGTTTGTATTTTTTGCCCGAACCGCATGGGCAGGGCTCGTTGCGCCCGACCTTGCGTTCGCCGCGCACAAAGGGCGCCGCGGGCTCTTGAGCGGACCCCGCCGGGGCGGCGGGCTGTTCAGGCGCCGCCCCGGCAAAGGCGCTGGCCTGGGCGTGCTGGAATTGCAATGCGGCGGCCTGGCGTTGTTGCTCGGCTTGCAATTGCTGCTCGGTGACGACCTCGCCCTGGCACAACAGGCGCAGCACCTCGCACTTGACGCGCTCCAGCATCCGCGCGAATAATTCAAACCCCTCGCGCTTGAATTCCTGCTTGGGGTTTTTATGCGCGTAGCCGCGCAGGTGGATGCCCTGGCGCAGGTAATCCATCGCGGCCAGATGTTCCTTCCAGTGCGTATCCAGCACCTCCAGCATGATGGCCTTCTCGATACGGCGCATGGTTTCGGCGCCGAAGCGCGCTTCCTTGGTTTTAAGCCACTGCTCCGCCTCGTGTTGAATGCGCCGCTGCAAGGTTTCCTCGTGCAACGAGGCGTCGTCCTTGAGCCACTGCCGGATCGGGAGCTGCAACCCGAAGTCGCGCTCCAGGACCTGTTCCAGGCCCGCCACGTCCCACTGCTCTTCCAGGCTGTCCTTCGGTATAGTGGCGCCGCAGGTTTGTCCGATCACGTCCTGGCGGATCGCGGCGATGGTCTCGGACACGTCCTCGGTGTCCATGATCTCGTTGCGCTGCTGGTAGATCACCTTGCGCTGGTCGTTGGCCACGTCGTCGTATTCCAGCAATTGCTTGCGGATGTCGAAGTTGCGTCCCTCCACCTTGCGCTGCGCGTTTTCAATCGCCTTGGTGACCCACGGGTGCTCGATCGCCTCGCCCTGCTGCATGCCGAGCTTTTGCATCATGGCCGCGACTCGTTCCGAGGCGAAGATGCGCATCAGGTTGTCTTCCAGAGACAGGTAAAAGCGGCTCGAACCGGGATCGCCCTGGCGGCCGGAACGCCCGCGCAACTGATTGTCTATGCGGCGCGACTCGTGGCGTTCGGTGCCAATCATGTGCAGGCCACCGCTGGCGATGACCCGGTCGTGCGCCACCCGCCACTCCGCGCGCAGGCGTGTGAGGGTGGCGGAATCGGGATTCTCCAGCGCCGCGATGGCGGTTTCCAGATTGCCGCCCAGCACGATGTCGGTGCCGCGCCCGGCCATGTTGGTGGCGATGGTGACCGCGCTGGGGCTGCCCGCCTGCGCCACGATCTCGGCCTCTTTCTCGTGAAACTTGGCGTTCAACACCTGATGCGGGATATTTTCTTTCTGCAAAAGTTGCGACAGGTGTTCGGAAATCTCGATGGACACCGTGCCCACCAGCACCGGCTGCTGTCTGGCGCGGCAGTCCCTGATGTCCCCGGCGATGGCGTTGAATTTTTCCTCGGCGCTGAGATACACCAGATCGCCGTGGTCCTGACGCACCATCGGCTTGTGGGTGGGGATCACCACCACTTCCAGGCCGTAAATCTGCTGGAACTCGAACGCCTCGGTGTCGGCGGTGCCGGTCATGCCGGCGCGCTTGCTATAGAGGCGAAAATAATTCTGGAGGGTGATCGAGGCCAGCGTCTGGTTTTCATTCTGGATCGGCACGCCTTCCTTGGCCTCCACCGCCTGGTGCAGACCTTCCGACCAGCGCCGTCCCGGCAGCGTGCGCCCGGTGAATTCATCCACGATGATGATCTGATTGTCGCGCACGATGTAGTCCACGTTGCGCTGATACAGCGCGTGCGCACGCAGCGCAGCGTCCAGGTGATGCATGAGCACGATATTGGCCGGGTCATACAGGCTCTCGCCTTCGTGCAGCAGCCCGGCCTCGCCAAGCAGATCCTCCACGCGCTGATGGCCTTGTTCGGAGAGCAGCGCCTGTTTGGCCTTTTCGTCCACGTAATAATCGCCCGCCGCGTCTTCCGCTTCCTGGCGCGTGAGTTTTGGCACCAAGAGGTTGATCTTTTGATAAAGTTCAGACGTATTCTCGGTGGGGCCGGAGATGACGAGCGGAGTGCGCGCCTCGTCTATCAGGATCGAGTCCACCTCGTCTATGACGGCGAAGTTCAAGCCGCGCTGCATGCGCTGGTGGCTGCTGAAGGCCATGTTGTCGCGCAGATAATCGAAGCCGAATTCGTTGTTGGTGCCGTAGCTGATGTCCGCCGCGTAGGCCGCGCGTTTTTCCTCCGTGCTCAAGCCCGGCACCACCACGCCTACCGTGAGTCCCATGAACTCGTAAATCCCGCCCATCCAGCGCGCGTCGCGCCGGGCCAGGTAATCGTTCACCGTCACCACGTGCACGCCCTGGCCCGGCAGGGCATTGAGATAGGCGGCGAGGGTGGCGACCAGGGTTTTGCCCTCACCGGTGCGCATCTCGGCGATCTTGCCCTGATGCAGCACGATGCCGCCGATCAACTGCACGTCGAAGTGGCGCATCCGCAGGACGCGCTTGCCCGCTTCGCGCACCACGGCGAACGCTTCCGGCAGCAGGTCGTCGAGCATCGTGCCGCGCGCCAGGCGCTCACGGAACTCGGTCGTTTTCGCGGCCAGGGCCGCATCCGGCAGGCTGCTTAGTACGGGTTCCAGCGCGTTGACCGCGGCGATGGTTTTGGCCAAACGCTTGAGCAGCCGTTCGTTGCGGTTGCCGAAAATCTTGTTGAGCAAAGTTGTTGCCATGTTGTATATGATAATGGATAGTGTGGATTGAGAGAGACGAGGGCGTGATGAATTATAGGGATAATGCCGCCACAGGGCGCGCCGCGCGGTGAGTTTACCACGTTCCTTAAAAGAGGTGCTGAGCGGGGCGCCGGGTTTGGCCGGGCTGCTGGGCGCGGCGCGGCGCGCTGGACAGTACCATCAGATGGTGCAACAGCGGATCGGGGAGCCGCTCAAGCAACACTGCCGGGTGGCCACGCTGCGCGGCGAGGTGCTGGTATTACTGGCGGATTCGCCGGCATGGGCGGCGCGGCTGCGCTTTGAAGCACCCGCGCTGCTCGAGCGGCTGGCAACGGAGCCCGCGCTGCGCGGCGTCAAGGCGATACAGGTGAAGGTGAGCGTACCGTCCTGACGGCGCGCTTTAAGAAGCCGCCGTGACCGGCCGGCTGTAGGAAATCGGCGCCTGCGCGGGATCCTTGAACGTCACCGTCTCCCACGCGCTCTGGTTGGCCGTCAAGGCTCTAAGCAGCTTGTTGTTCAACTGGTGGCCCGACTTGTGGCCGTTGAACGCGCCGATCAGGCTGTGCCCCAGCAGATACAGATCGCCGATGGCGTCCAGCATCTTGTGGCGCACGAACTCGTCTTCATAGCGCAGGCCGTCTTCGTTCAGGATGCGGTAATCGTCCATCACGATGGCGTTGTCCATGCTGCCGCCCAGAGCGAGGCCCTGGCTCTGCAACAGCTCGACCTCGCGCATGAAGCCGAAGGTGCGCGCGCGGCTCACCTCCTTCACGAACGAGGTGGTGGAGAAATCCACGGTGGCGGCGCGGCGGCGGCCTCTGAACACCGGGTGATCGAAATCTATGCTGAAGGAAACCTTGAAGCCCTCATAGGGCGCGAAACACGCGCGCTTGTCGCCGTCTTCCACCTCGACCCGGCGCTTGATGCGGATGAAGCGCTTGGGCGCGTTCTGTTCTTCAATGCCGGCGGACTGGATCAGGAACACGAACGGACCCGCGCTGCCGTCCATGATCGGCACCTCGGCGGCGCTTAAATCTATATAGGCGTTGTCCACGCCGAGGCCCGCGAGCGCCGACAGCAGGTGCTCCACGGTGGAGACGCGTACCTCGCCCTTTACCAAGGTGGTGGACAGGCGCGTGTCACCCACGTTTTCCAGGCGCGCGGCGATCTCGACCGGCTCGGACAGGTCAACGCGGCGGAACACGATACCGGTATCCACCGCCGCTGGACGCAGGGTGAGGTAAACCTTTTCTCCGGTGTGCAGGCCGACGCCGGTGGCCCTGATAACGTTACGCAGCGTGCGCTGTTTTATCATTATTGTTCTTGCCCCCCCAAAAAATCCCATGGCCCATGGACGGCTTTCCGCCGGATTTATGCCAAGCAGAATAACACGGTCAAGTCTCCTTGACCAGCACTTTTTAGGCCAAGTCCATGATTTCTTTAATGTATGGGCATTCACGGGGGCCGGGCGCCTGATTGTGCCATCTGGGCCGCCTTTAATCCGCCTGGCGGCGCAAAAAGGCCGGGATGTCCAGGTACTCCGGGCTGCCCTCTCGGGCGCCGTTGCCCGGCTGGCGCATCACGGTGGGGCGATCATAATCCACCGCCGCGGAGCTGGTTCTGGGCACCACCAGCTTCATCGGCCGGTCTTCCTGGCGCGCTTGCGCGCCTAGGCCGGTGGCGACCACGGTCACGCGCAGTTCGTCGGCGAGATCGGGGTCGAGCACGGTGCCGACCACTACCGTGGCGTTGTCCGAGGCGAGGTCTTTGACCGTGTTGCCCACCTCTGCGAATTCGCCGATGGACAGGTTGAGTCCGGCGGTGACGTTCACCAGGATGCCGCGCGCGCCCGCGAGGCTGATGTTCTCCAGCAACGGGCTGGCAATCGCGGCTTCGGCCGCCCTGCGCGCGCGATTCTCGCCCGAGGCCGTGCCGGTGCCCATCATGGCCATGCCCATCTCGGACATCACGGTGCGCACGTCGGCGAAGTCCACGTTGATCAGGCCGGGGCGGGTGATGAGTTCGGCGATGCCCTGTACCGCGCCGAGCAGCACGTCGTTGGCCGCCTTGAACGCCTCCAGCAGGCTGATGTTTTTGCCCAGCACGGTGAGCAGCTTTTCATTGGGGATGGTGATGAGCGAGTCCACGTACTGCGCCAGCTCCTTTATGCCCGCCTCGGCGATGTGCATGCGCTTGTCGCCTTCGAAGGGGAACGGCTTGGTGACCACCGCGACGGTGAGGATGCCCATCTCCTTGGCGATCTGCGCCACCACCGGCGCGGCGCCGGTGCCGGTGCCGCCGCCCATGCCGGCGGTGATGAACAGCATGTCCGCGCCCGCGATCACTTCCATGATGCGCT
>JBCKVB010000006.1:0-46184 GCA_038924245.1 Gammaproteobacteria bacterium
GCAGCGAAATGATGAAACGCTGCGTCTTGTCGCGCAGCGAAATGATGAAATGCTGCGTCTTGTCGCGCAGCGAAATGATGAAATGCTGCGTCTTGTCGCGCAGCGAAATGATGAAACGCTGCGTCTTGTCGCGCAGCGAAATAACCCATTCGGATTGCGTGGCCCTTTCCCAGATTGATGCGTCCAAGTCCTCGGCGCGCAAGTCGTAATTCACTAAGTCCTGGTCGATAACAGATTGTCCTTCCTGGGGATGGCCGTCTGGGAACTCGACGAGGCTGCCGTCTTCATCCAGCATGTGCTTGTAGTCGCCGGAGTTATCCTTGCCGCCGCGCTCGCTCACCGCCATGAAGATAGGGTAGTCGAGCTGCTTGGCCACCTCGGCGGCGATCCAGCGTTCCTTGAGTGTGCCGATCAGGTCATCATCGGCAAGCATCAACTCCAGCTTGCCGCGATTGCTGAGCAGCTTCAGCTCGACCTCTGCTTGCGGAATTTGTTTTTCCAGCGCCTTGACCTCGGCCTTGATGGCTTTCCGCTGGTCCTTCTGGGTTACCTTGAGCGTGGCGATGGCAGCCTTGTGGCTGGCCTTGAACGGTTTCAAGTGCGCGTTCAGTTCGCTTTTCTTGCCAGTCCATTGCTCGGTGATTACCGAGATTTCCTGTTCCTGCTGCTGCGCCATGGCTTCGGCATCACTTTCGAAGTCCATCAGTTTCTGCTTCGCTTTCACCAGCGCAGCCTTGAGGCCGTCCAGCTTTTCCTCGGCCAGTCCTACGCGGTCTTCGTCGGCGGCTTCCTCCGCTTCAGGTTCACCGAAGCTCTCGGCGATGAGGTCGGCCACCGCTTCAGGAATCGCATCTTCCGGTACATCGGCGGCGGCTTGGTGTGTCTCCAGCAGGCTCCGGATTTCGGCCTCGTAGTCCGGGCAAGCCACTGCCAATTCAGAAAGCCTAGATCTTGGCGACATTGAGCTTCCCTCCGGACAAAGCCTCAAGAACCTGATCCTTGGGCCCGTCGGCAACGACTCTGCCGCCTTCGACGACGATCAGGCGATCGACCAGCGTCAGCATCGAGGCGCGATGAGTTACCAGAATCAAGGTCTTGCCGGCGAGATGCTGCTTGATCCGTGTCTTGAAGTTTTCCTCCGACCGGTTGTCCAATGAGTTGGTCGGCTCGTCCAGCAGCAGCATCACCGGGTCCAGCAGCAATGCCCGGGCAATGGCGATGGACTGCCGCTGCCCGCCCGATAAGCCGTCTCCCCGCTCGCCCACCGGCATATCGAAACCTTGCGGATGGCGGTTCACGAAATCGGTTACCCCGGCGATTTCCGCCGCCCGAAGCATTGCCTTGTCGTCAACGTAGGGGGCCCTGAGCACGATGTTTTCCTTGACGCTGCCGAAGAACAGCAGCGGATCCTGCGCCACGTAACCGACGTTCCGCCGCAGGTCCGCGGGATCGATCTGCTGCTGATCGACACCGTCAACCCAGATCGACCCGGAAGCCGGCTGATAGAGTCCCAGGATGAGTTTTTCAATGGTGGATTTGCCCGAGCCGATGCGCCCGATGATGCCGATCCGCTCCTTGGGTGCAATCTTGAAGGATATTTTGCTCAGCGCCTCCACCGGTTGTCCTGGATAGGCGAAGCTGACATTCTGAAACTCGATCGCTCCCTCAAAGCCCGGGTGGTTGACGAATTGCTTGCCCGGCGGGTGCTCAATCGGCAGCTTCATGATGCTGTCCAGGCCCATGAGTGCCGATCTCGCGTGGTGGAAACGGGTGGAGAGGGCCGCCACCTGGGACAGGGGTGCCAGAATCCGGCCCGCCAACAGCGTGCAGGCAATAAGACCGCCCAACGACAGGGATTTGTCGGAGATCAGGTAGACACCGACGACGACGACGCCCACGGTTGCGAGTTGCTGCACAAAAACGGAGGAGTTGACGGCTGCGGCGGAAAGCAGGCGCGCGGTCAGGCCGAGCTTGGCAATTTGGCCGACGAGCTGTTCCCAACGGCGCTGCACGGGGCTTTCCGCGCCCAGGGCCTTGATCGTCTCAAGCCCGCCCAGGGTTTCGATGAGGGCCGATTGACGCTGGGCGGTCGCTCGAAATGTTTCACCTATGACGCGGGACAAGGGCTTTTGCAGGATGATGCTCGGTATCAGGATCAGCGGGATTGCAACCAGCGGTACCAGCACAACGAGGCCCCCAACCCACCAGACGACCAGCAGGAAGAGCAGGACAAAGGGCAGGTCAATAAGCGTCACTATGGTGGCGGAGGTGAGGAATTCCCGGAACGATTCAAACTCATGCAAGTTGTTGGCGAACGCGCCAACGGATTTCGGGCGCGCCGCCATGCGTATGGCGAGCACCTTCTCAAGAATGGTCGCGGAAAGAATGATGTCCACTTTTTTTCCGGCGATATCGACAAAATATCCGCGCAGGCTGCGCATGAGAAAATCGAAAACGAAGACGATGCCCACGCCGATCGCCAGCACCCAGAGGGTTGCGAATGTCTGGTTCGGCACGACCCGGTCATACACATTCATGATGAACAGCGGCGTGACCAGGGCGAATACGTTGATCAGGAAAGAGGCTATCAGGACTTCCGCATAAATCGGCCACGACTGCTTTAACGTGTCCCAGAACCAGTGGCCGCTCTGCGGTAACGGGGACGCGTCGGCGCGCTCGTCGAACTTGAAGATCGGCCGGACGAAGATCGCGTAACCGGTATAGCTGCTCTCGATCGCCTCCGGATCCAGCTTGATCTCGCCGTCCCCCGATTCCGGCTGGATGATGCGCAACTGGCCGCTTTCCTCTCTCTCCAGGAGGATGCAGGCGTCGCCGCCCTGCAGCAACAGGACAGCCGGTAGCGTGAGATTCGAGATTTCCGAAAGCGGCCGCTTGATGATTCGGGCAGAGAGATTGGCGCGCGCCGCCGCCCGGATGAAGAGTTCGGGCGTCAGGCGGGACTCCTCAAGCGGAAGCCCGGCCGTCAATGACTGGGCCGAGTGCGGTTGATGCTGGATACGGGTGAGTATGGCCAGGCAGTTCGCCAACGGATCATCGGGAAGGAGCGCCTCTTTAGGGACTGCCCATTCCTTCGTTTCTGGTGCCTTATCCGTCGGAGACATCGCGCGCCTTATTTATTGAGAGCTGCAAAGTTATGCCGGAGCCGACAACGGCCGGCCAATAATAAATCAATTTATTATAGTACCTGTGTTGGGGTGCGCATTGCTCACTTCGGCCTACGCGTAATAAGTATGTTATCACCAGTTATGGTAAATGTCCCGATACGCCCGGAAGCGGCTTCATATCTTCTTGACCAGCACCTTCGAATTACGCTGGTAGTTGTACAACTAACCATGAAATGGGGTCAGACTCGATTTAACTGATAGGCTGGGTACGGAAAAGATGGGAAGGCTATAGCAAGACTTCCGCGATATTTTGTTCCGGACACACCCCAGCATGTGATTCTGCGCGGCAATAACCGAACCGTTATCTTTGGCGCTGGGCAATGACCGGTTCCGGGCGGAGGTTGAGCAGCTATCGGGCCGTCGGGCGATGCCCTTGCCGAAGGGCAGGCCGCCGAAGGAATAAATGGAGTCTGACCCCATTTATCCAGTAATCGCTTATTATGGACTATACCCCGGTATCTTGGCCTCATCCACCTCGTCTATCTGCGCCGGATCGAGAAATTGTCTGGCGTAATCCAGATAGACTTTTTCGCGCACGAACACGTCGAACAGGTCGGGGTCTACGTGGCCGTTGAGTTTGAATTTGCCGAGAATGTTGAGCGATTCGGTCAGGGTCTTGCCTTTTTTGTAGGGGCGGTCGGCGGCGGTGAGCGCCTCGAAGATGTCGGCGATGCCCATCACCCTCGCCTGCACTGACATTTGCTCGCGGGTGAGACCGCGCGGGTAGCCTTTGCCGTCCATGCGCTCGTGATGACCGCCAGCGTATTCGGGCACGTTTTTGAGATGCTTGGGCCAGGGCAGCGCTTCCAGCATTTTGATGGTGATGACGATGTGGTGGTTAATGATTTTGCGCTCTTCTGCGGTGAGGGTGCCGGCCTTGATGTTGAAGTTGTACGCTTCATCTTCAGTGAGAAACGGTGCTGTTTTGCCTTCCACGTCGCGCCAGGTGTATCCGGTGGCGATTTGATTGACGCGTTCCTGCAATTCCGGCGCCATGAATTCGCCGCCCACATTGCATTTACGCAGAAACTCGCGCTCTTCGTCCATTTTCCCGACACGTTTCTGGAATTGACGTTCCAGTCCGGCAATGGCCTGTGGCGCGGCGTTTGGCCCGGCCTCCAGCCTGGCCTTGAGAAGCTCGATCTCGGCGTCGCGCTTCAACACCTCAAAGCGGGTGTCTATCATGTGAATACGGTCGAAAATGGTTTGCAGCTTGGTGGCCTTGTCCACCACATGCACCGGGGTGGAGACCTTGCCGCAGTCGTGCAGCAACCCCGCTATTTTCAGTTCGTACCGATCCTTCTCGGTCATGTAGAAATCTTTCAGCGGCCCGGTGGTGGTGCGATTGACCGCTTCCGCCAGCATCATGGTCAGCACCGGCACCCGCTCGCAGTGTCCGCCAGTGTAGGGCGATTTATCGTCTATTGCGGTGTTGACCAGGTTGACGAAGGACTCGAACAAGTCTTTCAGTTGATTGATCAGCAGCCGGTTGGTCAGCGCGATGGCCGCCTGCGAGGCAAGCGACTCGACCAGATGCTGGTCGGCATCGGAAAAGGGAATGATGGTGTCGGTTTTCTCGTCCTGCGCATTGATGAGTTGCAGCACACCGATGAGTTCACCCTCGTGGTTTTTCATCGGCACGGTCAGAAACGACTGCGAACGATAGCCGGTTTTCATGTCGAAATTCTTGGTGCCTGAAAAATCGAACCCCTCGGCGACGTAGGCGTCGGCGATGTTAACGGTGCTGTCATGCAGCGCAGCGTAAGCCACTACCATGGAATTATTTGGCTGCCCGTCCTTGCCGATCAGGTTGATGGGATGGAACGGGACAGGTACGCCGGTGGTGCCGCCCATGGCGATGCCGAGGGAATCGGTGCGGACAATCTCGAATTTGAGGGTGCGTTCGCCCGCTTCTTCCTGCATCAGGTAGAGCGTTCCGCCGTCGGCGTGGGTGAGACCCTTGGCGGCGAACAGGATGGTCTCCAGCAGCCGGGTCGTATCCCGCTCTTTCGACAGCACGATGCCGATGGCGTTGAGTTCCTCCAGCCGCCGCAGTAAACCGTCGGCGGTGAGTGTATTCGTGCTCATGGCGTCAGTCTCGCAGGATTAAAGCAGCCCGTAGGATGCGGTGACGTCTTGCTGCTCAGGTATTCAATAAAATGCAATGCTTCCAACGCCAAAGGTTCCGGCAACGGTTTGACGACTTCGTAAATTTGATCGGTGATTGACATCAATACTCCTTAACTAGAGAACACTCAATGGAGCATAACTTCCAATTTTCCCAAAGGCAAGTTTGAGCCTCTTCCAATATGACAGAAGAAGTGGGGTTTGAGCTTCCCCCGAAAATTCGTCTTCCAAAAAAGACAAAGGGGTCATGTTCATTGTATGACCACCCTACTACCTCGTCTCACCTGCTCGTGTGCTTCGCCATGGGCATGCGGGGAAGGGCGGAATAACACGGTTCATATAGTCATACAATGAACATGACCCCTTTGTTAAATTCAGGACGCGCCAGTGGTGATGGCGCAGGTACAGCAAAGGCAAAAGGCAAGACCTGACCCCGCTGATGCACAGTGGGCATAGGCGTCGGCTGTTGCCATTAGATCGGGAGAAAGACCATACTGGCCAGGTTGACCACGCCAAACCGAATCGCGCGGTTATTTTTATCCTCGATGACTTTGGCCAGCGCGTCCTGAATGCCAATGAGCTTGCCGAACTCACGCTCGAAGCTGAGGTTGGCCACACCGTTTACGTCAAACCCGTTGGACAGCAACAGGGTCTCGCCGCGCAGGTTTTTGGCGTTGGAGAGCTTCCACACCACGGCCTCGGTATTGCGCGCGGCGTTGTAGAGTTTTTGCGCGTCCATTTCGGTCAGCAGATAAAATTCGGTCTGGTGATTGAACGCTGCCATGTGCATGATCAATAGACCGTTCATCAGCGCCTTGACCCGATCACTCGCATAATCCTCGCGCCAGAGATCGCGCAACGTGGTTTCCCAACTGAGGTCTTTCTGCGAGGAGACGTGCCAAAGGGGAACTTGCTTGAATAAATCCATTGTCGCGTCATCGGCACTGGCAAAGCCGGACTTGCGCCATTCGTTGGGGTTGCGACGATACAGTTTGAGCGTCAGCGTTTTGAGGATGCCGATCACTTCTTTCTGGTGGATTTCGACCACATTGTCGACATCGCCCTTGGCCAGATCCTTGAGGCTGAAACTGCGCACGCTGCTGCTGCCGTCTTTGCGCTGGATGGCTTGCCCGCTACACGCGGTGAGCAGCGCAACGGTCAGCAGGGAAGCAAGCAGGGGTACGCCAAGGTTCATGACGAGCAGCTTACCTCAATCTGCCTGGCCCAGTCGGGCGGCTCGGCGGCATAGGCCTCAAACTCTGGCTGTTCGTCAAAGGGGCGCAGCAGCAGGGGTCCAAGAGGGGTCAGGTCTTGCCTTTTGCCTTTCCCGTCGATTTTGTGATACTGTCTCCACATGTTCAGACCACTGAGAATTGAGTTTGCTTAGAGTAGGGTCAGGTCTAACATTCCAACACTTCAACGAGTCGTTGAACAGCTTACCCTAATTAAGCATAAGAATATTGTTGGATTGTTAGACCTGCCCCGTTGTTGGCGTTGTTTGGGAAGGCAAGGTGACTGTTGAGCTACCTTTTATGGGTGGCCTAAGACGTGTGCCACCGTCACAAAATCCGCTTACGATCAGCTATGTGAATTCAAAGCTGAAGATAGGGACAACCAGCACGCCAGCTAAATGGTTGCCCTAACGAAAACTTGGCCAACCAAGTGATGAGCTAACAAATTGACCGCTATCATCTCTGCTTGCACGGTGCGCCTGAAATGCGGCGCAAGCGTGAGCCGGGCTCGGCCGGCATCCTGTGCCAGACTTAAAAATCTTTAATAAAATTCTCTGGCAAACGTTTCAGTTTGCAGCTACCATAAAGTCATGACCGGCTACTCCCGCAAGCTGTTGGCGATTTTTTTATTTGCGCTGCTGCAATGCTTCGCGCCGCTGCTGCACGCCCACTATGACACCGAGGCGCACGGCTTGGCCGGCGCTCATCAGCATGATGTGGTGGAGTTGTATTGCCTCGATGGTTCAGCCTGCCCCGAAGCCAAGGTTGAGGCGCTGGATACGCAGGCCATCGCGGTCTTCCCCAAAAAACTTTCCGATCCGGCCGAGTCCGGCATGCTTCCTTCCGGGTTTTCGTCACGACAGGCGCAGGCCTGCCCGGCCGCTATTCCTCCCTCAAGCGGCAATATTCCGCGCTTGCCCTTTGCTTCCCCCCTTGCTCACGCCCCTCCTATCTTTTAGCTCTCCGGCAGTTCATTAAGAAGTGGGTATCCAGAACTCGTAGGACGGGTTAGGCGCAAGCCGTAACCCGCCAATGAGAATATTCATGCGAGTTTCCATGCGGCGGAATACGCTCTGCCGCTTGCCGTCTTCAGATCGGAGGTTTGTGTCTTGTCATTCTCAAAATTGTTTTCCCTGGCCCTGGCCGGGACGCTGGGCTTTTGCGCCGGATCAGCGCTCGCCCAGGGTGTGACCCTGGAGGAAGCGGTAGCGCGCGCGCTGGCGCGCAATCCCACGCTGCAGGCCGATGGTTACGCCATTGACGCCGCGATGAGTCAGGCGCGGCTGAATGCGTTGGCGCCGCCATGGATGGCGGAAGGTGAGTTTGAAAACTTCGCCGGCGGCGGCGCGCTTTCCGGCGTGTCGGGCGCCGAGGCCACGCTGCGCCTCAGCCGGGTAATCGAGTTGGGTGGCAAACGCGAGGCCCGGATTGCACTGGGCGCGGCCGAAGTGGCTCGCCAGCACCATGCCGCCGAGCGCAGCCGCATCGAGGTCGCCGGCGAGGTGACCCGCCGCTTCGTCGAAGTCGTCGCCGACCAGGAACGCCTCGCCATCGCGCGGCAGGATCTCCAACTGACCGAGCAGACCCGCGCCACGGTCGCGCGCTGGGTGGAGGCTGGACGCAGCCCCGAGTCCGATCTGCGCCAGTCCGAAATCGCGGTGGCTCGCGCCAGGCTCGCGCTGGATGATGCCGAACAGGAACTCGCCAGCGCGAAGCTGGCATTGAGTTCGCTGTGGGGTGAGCTCGATCCCGGGTTCACCACAGCCGATGGCGAGTTGGAGACGCTGCCGGAGGTCGCCGACTTCGCGACGCTGGCGGCGCGGCTACCCGAAAGCACGGATCAGCGGGCATTCGCATTCGATGCGGACGCGTTGGCGGCGGAGCGCCGGGTCGCCATCGCCGGCGCGCGTCCGGACGTGTCGGTGTCGCTCGGCGTACGGCGGCTGGAGACGCTCGACGATCAGGCGCTGGTCATGGGTGTCTCGGTGCCGCTGGGCAGCGCCCGCCGCTCCGCGCTGGGGGTCGAACGCTATGACGCCGAACTGGCCGGCATCGACGCGCGCCGCGCCGCCGCGCGCCTCGACGCCCGCCAGCGCCTGTTCGCGCTGGTTCAGGAGCTGCAGCACGCCCGCCATGTGTTCGAGGCGCACCGCGACGAGATGATCCCGAAGGCCGAGTCGGCGTTGGCGCTGAACCGCCGCGGCTACGAACTCGGCCGCTTCAGCTTCCTGGCCCTGACCCAGGCGCAGCAGGTGCTGGTCGAACTGCGCGCGGCGCAGGTCGAAGCCGCCGCCCGCTATCACCGCCTGCTGGTTGATATCGAACGACTCACCGCGATTTCCGGAGCGACAACCCCATGATGACTCGCCTGCTTTCCCTGATTTTCTGCGCGCTGCTGCTCGCCGGTTGTGGCGGCAACGACGCAGACACGCCGCACGAACACGAAGCAGAAGCCGCGGACGCCGGCGATTACGAGCGCGGTCCGCACAACGGCCGCTTGTTGCGCGAGGGTGACTTCGCGCTCGAAATCACCATTTTTGAAGCGGGTGTGCCGCCGCAATTTCGTCTCTTTGCCTACCGCGATGACAAGCCGCTGCCGCCCGCCTCAGTGCAGGCGACCATCGAGCTCACGCGCTTGGGCGGCCAGGTTGATCGCTTCACCTTCAAGCCGGAGAACGATGCGCTGGCCGGCAGCGGCACCGTGGTCGAGCCGCATTCCTTCGACGTGACCGTGGTCGCCACCGAGGGCGGCCGCCAGCATCGCTGGCAATACGCATCCTACGAGGGACGCACCACCATACCCGCCGCGATCGCGGAATCTTCCGGCATCCGCACCGCTCTGGCCGGGCCGGCCACAATCCACGCCCGCGTCCCCATGATGGGTTCGGTGAGGGTTGATGAAAACCGTTTGGCGCGGGTGCGCGCCCGGTTTCCGGGCGCTGTGCGCGAGGTGCGCGTGGAGCCCGGCGAGACGGTGCAGCGCGGCCAGGTGTTGGCCATTGTCGAGGGCAACGAAAGCATGCAGAGCTACCCGGTCATCGCCCCGATTGCTGGCGTCGTGGTGTCGCGCGCGACCAATGTGGGCGATGTGGCGGGCGAAACACCGCTGTTCGAGATTGCCGATCTATCCGAGGTGTGGGTTGATCTGCACGCCTTCGGGCGCGATGTGTCGCGACTGAAACCCGGCCAGCCCGTGCGGTTGACCAGCGCGGTCGGCGAGGGCGCGGCGCAAGCGGTATTGGACAGAATCCTGCCCGTGGCCGCGGCCGGAAGCCAGAGCGCGGTCGCTCGCGTTCGACTGCCCAATCCCCAGGGACAATGGCGTCCGGGCCTGGCGGTGAGCGCCGAGGTAACGGTGGACGAGTACCCCGTGGCGCTGGCGGTCAAAACCGCCGCCCTGCAGCGGTTCCGGGACTTCACCGTGGTTTTCGCCCAGGTCGGCGATACCTACGAGGTGCGCATGCTCGAACTCGGCCGGCGCGACGGCGAGTACGCCGAGGTGTTGGGCGGGCTGGATCCAGGCACGCGCTACGTGACCGAGCAGAGCTTCCTGATCCGCGCGGACATCGAAAAGTCCGGCGCCAGCCACGACCACTGAGGAAACGACCATGCTCGAACGCACGCTACGCCTCGCCATCGAGCACCGATGGCTGGTCATCATCCTCGTGCTGGCGCTGGTGGCGCTGGGCGCGTGGAATTTCACCCGGCTGCCCATTGATGCGGTGCCCGATATCACCAACGTCCAGGTGCAGATCAACACCGAGGCGCCGGGTTATTCCCCGCTGGAATCTGAGCAGCGCGTGACCTATCCGGTGGAGACCGCGCTGGCCGGCCTGCCGCGGCTGGAGTACACGCGCTCGATCTCCCGCTACGGGCTGTCGCAGGTGACGGTGGTGTTCAAGGACGGCACCGACATCTACTTCGCCCGGCAACTGGTGGCCGAGCGTCTGCAGAGCGCCCGGCAACAGTTGCCCGCCGGAATCGAACCGAAGATGGGTCCGGTCGCCACCGGCCTCGGCGAGATTTTCATGTACACGCTCGAAACCGAGCCCGGTGCGCTGAATTCCGCAGGAAAGCCCTGGACCCCGACCGACTTGCGCACCCTGCAGGACTGGGTGGTGCGTCCGCAACTGCGCAACCTCGAGGGCGTGACCGAGGTCAACACCATCGGTGGCTACGTCAAGCAGTTCCACATCACCCCCGACCCGGTCAAGCTGGCGGCCTACGGCCTGACCCTGCGCGACGTGGTGCACGGGGTCGCGCGCGGCAACGCCAATGTCAGCGCCGGCTACATCGAGCGCGCCGGCGAGCAGTATCTGATCCGCGCGCCGGGGCAGGTCGCCAATAGGGAAGGTTTGCGCGAGATCGTCATCGCGCGCCGCAACGGCCTGCCCATTCGCGTCGCCGAGGTCGCCGAGGTGGTCGAGGGCGCCGAGCTGCGCACCGGCGCGGCTACCCAGGACGGGCGCGAGGTCGTGCTCGGCACCGTGTTCATGCTGGTCGGCGAGAACAGCCGCGCCGTCGCCCAGCGCACGGCCAGGAAGCTCGAAGAAGTCAACCGCGGCCTGCCCGACGGGGTGACAGCGCGCGCCGTTTACGACCGCACCTCGCTGGTGGATCGCACCATCGCCACCGTGCAGAAGAACCTGCTGTACGGCGCGCTGCTGGTGATCGCCGTGCTGTTCCTGCTGCTGGGCAACATCCGCGCCGCGCTGATCACCGCCGCGGTGATTCCGCTGGCGATGCTGATGACCATCACCGGGATGGTGCAGAACCGGGTCTCCGCCAACCTGATGAGCCTGGGCGCGCTCGACTTCGGCCTGATCGTTGATGGCGCCGTGATCATCGTCGAGAACTGCCTGCGCCGCTTCGGCGAGGCGCAACACCGGCTCGGGCGCCTGCTGACCCGCGACGAGCGCTTCGAGCTGGCGGCCAGCGCCTCGGCCGAAGTGATCAAGCCCAGCCTGTTCGGCGTCTTCATCATCACCGCGGTGTTTTTCCCGATCTTCGCGCTTACCGGCGTCGAGGGAAAAATGTTCCACCCGATGGCCTTCACCATGGTCACCGCGCTGCTGGCGGCGATGCTGCTGTCGCTGACTTTCGTGCCGGCGGCGGTGGCGCTGTTCGTCACCGGCCGGGTCGCCGAAAAAGAAAATCGCATCGTGCTGGGCATCAAGCGCTGCTACGGGCCCTTGCTCGATCGCGCCATCGTCTGGCGGGTGCCGGTGGTTGCCGGCGCGGCCACGCTGGTGCTGTTGGCCGGCCTGGCGGCCATGCGGCTGGGCGCCGAGTTCATTCCCAATCTCGACGAGGGCGACATCGCGCTGCACGCGTTGCGCATCCCGGGCACCAGCCTGACCCAGGCGGTCGGCATGCAGGCGGTGCTGGAGGCGCGCATCAAGCAGTTCCCGGAAGTGGACAAGGTGTTCGCCAAGATCGGCACCGCCGAGATCGCCACCGATCCGATGCCGCCCTCGGTCGCCGACACCTTCATCATCATGAAAGATCGTTCAGAGTGGCCCGATCCGCGCAAACCAAAGGCACAACTGGTCGCTGAACTAGAAAAAGCGGCGTGGGCCATTCCCGGCAACAACTACGAGTTCACCCAGCCGATCCAGATGCGCATGAACGAACTGATCGCCGGTGTGCGCAGCGATGTCGCGATCAAGGTCTATGGCGACGATCTGGACGAGCTGTTGCGGCTCGGCGAGGCCATCGAGGGCGTGGTTTCCGGCGTACACGGCGCGGCCGACACCAAGACCGAGCAGGTCACCGGCCTGCCGGTGCTGTCCATCCATCCGAACCGCACCGCGCTGGCGCGCTACGGGCTTTCCGTCGCCGACGTGCAGGACACCGTCGAGATCGCCCTGGGCGGCAAGGCGGTGGGCCAGATCTTCGAAGGCGATCGCCGCTTCGATATTGTCGTGCGTCTGCCGGAAACGATGAGGACGGACCTGGAGCGGCTGTCGGCGCTGCCGATTCCGCTGCCACGCGGGGATGCGCGCGACGAGGCCGCGGCTGTTCATGCGCCGTGGACCCAGGACGCCCCGGCTTATGTGCCGCTGGGTGAGATTGCCGAACTCGAACTCGCGACCGGACCCAACCAGATCAGCCGCGAGAACGGCAAGCGGCGCGTGGTGGTGACGGCGAACGTGCGCGGTCGCGATCTGGGTTCGTTCGTCGAGGACGCCCGGGCGCAGGTCGAGGCGCGGGTGGAGCTGCCGGAGGGCTACTGGATCGAATACGGCGGCACCTTCGAGCAGTTGATTTCGGCCAGCCAGCGTCTGCGGATCGTGGTGCCGGTATCACTGCTGATCATCTTCGGTCTGCTGCTCATGGCGTTCGGCTCGGCCAGGGACGCCGGCATCATCTTCAGCGGCGTGCCGCTGGCGCTGACCGGCGGCGTCGCGGCCCTGCTGCTGCGCGACATCCCGTTCTCGATCTCGGCCGGCGTCGGCTTCATCGCGCTGTCGGGCGTGGCGGTGCTCAACGGCGTGGTGATGCTCACCTTCATCCGCCAGTTGCGCAAGGACGGCATGCCGCTGGAGCAGGCCATCCGCGAGGGCGCCATGACCCGCCTGCGGCCGGTGCTGATGACGGCGCTGGTGGCATCGCTGGGCTTCCTGCCGATGGCGCTGAGCGTCGGCGCCGGCGCCGAGGTGCAGCGACCGCTGGCCACCGTGGTGATCGGCGGCATCATCTCCTCCACCCTGCTGACCCTGCTGGTGCTGCCGGCGCTGTACCGATTGGCGTATCGCCGTGAGCGCCCAAACGGCGGCACAGGGCATGCGGCGCAGCGCTGATTTTTGCGGTAACCCATGTGGGCACCATTAGCCATGCCTTGACGCGTGTGCGACAATTGTTAAAAGAGGATATAAGGCTGGCGAAGCACACGAGCGGGTGAGACGAGGTAGGGTAGTCATACAATGAACATGACCCCTTTGTCCTGCTCCGGTCCGGTCGCCGCTCAAAAATGGAATGCCTTATTTATGTTTTCGCGCAGCGACTCTGCATTTTGCGGGTTGTAGAATATGCTTATTTTTTCGCCGTTGGGCGCGAAGAAAACAAGGGCGCTCGAATTAACTCCATAAAGCCTGGTAAATTCCACCCCTTGCGGGACATTTTTGTCCGCCACAATAAATTTGACGCGGCCATCATATTCACCCCTGAGCGCATCCATCGCGTACATGTTGTCCATGCTGACAGTAGTAAAGGGGTCGTAAAACAAGACCACGATATTGCTGCCTTTGCCTATCAGGGAAGTATCCTCCGAAAAACCGCGCGGCAGGAGCGACACTGCGATGGCCACAATCCCCAGCAGCACAACGACGGTGAGCAGCTTCGGCCACAAGGGGCGCTTGGGAGCTGGCGGAGTGGATGTAGCAGCCGGTTTGTTAGCTTGCTGTGTTTGCATAATTCGTCTTCTCCAACATTTGATCGTAACGGGCAGTAATGGTCTTGGTCATCATGCGCTCCTACAGGTTGCGCGCGAGGCGCAAGGCAGTTTTGATGTCGGTGGCTGTGTGCTCTTGTCACCGCCAGCCCGCAGGTGCTCGGCAACGTCGCCCGCACCCTCACCGAGTTCAACCAGACCATCGTCGAGGTCGCCGGCCGCGCGCAGAACCGCCGCGTCGAGATCACCCTGGTGCCAGTGCGCTCGTAAGTACCGCAAGTATTACGCGCGCCGCGCCTTGACCAGCCCTGCCAGTGGCCGCAGGGCGAGTGCCAGCAGCGGCAACAAGCCCAGCACCGCCACCATCGTAGTGCCGGTAGGCAAATCCGCCGCATAGGAGAGCCACAGGCCCGTGACGCTGCCCGCCAGGCCTTGGACGATCAATCGTCTACATTCGACTGCAACCAGTATTCCAGCAGCGCCAGATGCCACAGCTTGTTGCCTTGCAGCGGTGTCATGTATTGTTCCGGGGCGGCCAATAATTTTTCTACATAGGCGCGCTGAAACAGGCCGCGCCGGCGGCAGGTTTCGGAATTCAACACCTCGCGCATGAAAGTTAAAAATTCGCCGCGCACGTATTTCAGCGCGGGCATGGGAAAGTAGCCCTTGGGGCGGTCAATGATCGCATCGGGCAATAAACCGCGCGCGATGGTTTTCAACGGATGCTTGCCGCCGCTTTTCAATTTCAATTCCGGCGGCATGCTCAAGGCCAGCTCCACCAGTTCGTGATCGAGAAACGGCACCCGCGCCTCCAGCCCCCAGGCCATGGTCATGTTGTCCACGCGCTTGATGGGATCGTCCACGATGAGCGTGGTCGCGTCCATGCGCAGCACGCGATCAATAAAAGTATCGGCGCCCGGCTCCGCGAGCAGTTGCTCAACCAACCGCGAAGTGTGATCCGCGCCGTGATAATCAGGCGCAACGGTTTCCATAAATTCCTGGTGCGTGCGGTCAAAATAATGTTTGCGGAAACGCTCCAAATCGCCGCCGCTTTCCTCCTGCATGAGCGGATACCAGAAGTAGCCGCCGAACACCTCGTCCGCGCCTTGCCCGCTCTGCACGACTTTGACTTCCTTCGACACGCGCTCGGCCAGCAGATAAAACGCCACCGCGTCCTGCGCCACCATCGGTTCGCTCATGTTGCGCACGCACTCCGGCAGGCGCGCAAGCACTTCGCCGTTGGGAATCAAAAAACGCTGATGCTGCGTCGCGTAACGCTCAGCGACCTGATCGGAATATTCAAACTCACTGCCTTTTTCCTGGGCCACGTCTTCAAAGCCGATGGAGAAGGTACGCAGATTCTTCTGCCCTGTCTCGGCGAGCAGCGCGACAATCAGGCTGGAATCAAGCCCGCCGGAGAGCAGCACGCCGACCGGCACATCGGCAATCAGGCGGCGTTTTTCCACCGCCTCGCGCAGCTTTTGATGCACGGCCTCGATCCACTCCGGTTCAGATTTCGGCTGCGCCGGGCGCTGCGCGTTAAGCTGCCAATAGCGGCGCGTGGCGTTGCGGCCTTGTGCATCCACGGTCATGGTGGTCGCGGGGGCGAGCTTGCGTATGCCTTGTAAAATCGTGCGTGGCGCGGGGATGACGGCGTGCAGCGTGAGCTGATGGTGTAGCGCGACGGGGTCTAGCGAAACGTCCACGCCGCCCGCGGCGAGCAGTGCTTGGGTGGTGGAAGCGAAACGGAAATAATTATGGGTGTGGTTGTAATACAGCGGCTTGATACCCAAGCGGTCGCGCGCGAGGAACAGCCGCTGATTGTTTTTATCCCAGATGGCAAGGCCGAACATGCCATGCAGGCGCTCCACGCAACGCTCGCCCCAGGCGGCGTAGGCTTTGATAATGACTTCGGTGTCACCATCGGAAAAGAATCTGTAACCCTGCGCTGACAATTCCGCGCGCAATTGCTGGTAATTGTAAATCGTGCCGTTGAACACGATGCTGAGGCCCAAGGCCTCATCCGCCATCGGCTGGTGCGAGCGTTGTGATAAATCAATAATGGCGAGCCGCCGGTGGCCGAAGGCGAGCGGGCCGTCGCTGTAAAAGCCGCTGTCGTCCGGTCCGCGCCGCTCCAACGCCTGTGTCATGCGCCGCACCGCCGCCAGGCCGGGGGCGGCGTTATCCAGCCGCAGTTCGCCGCTAATTCCGCACACGGTATGGGGGGTTGGTCTGTTGCATTGTCAGGCGCGCTGCTTTACTCTTTGGGCTTGCGCCCAGCTCTCAACCCTATGGAGGATAAAAATGTATGAAAAATCCGCTTGATTCGATTAAATGTATGAAAAATCCGCTTGATTCGATTACGGGAACGATTATATCAGGCCTGGTGCTGACGGTGATTCTGGCGTTCATCGCCAACGTCCTTGTGTAACATTCACTGTAGCGCCCACCAACAAGAGGAATAAAATCATGGAAAACGAATGGGTACCGTTGATCGCACGCTGGATACATTTCCTGGCGGGCATCGCCTGGATCGGCCTGCTGTATTATTTCAATTTTGTGCAAGCGCCCGCGATGGCGGTGGCCAACGCCGATCAGGGCGGACCGGGCGGCGCGGGCATCACCAAATATGTGCTGCCGCGCGCACTGCTCTGGTTCCGCTGGGCGGCGCTCGTCACCTGGCTCGCGGGCGCGGCCTTGCTCGGCCCGCGCTTTGTATCGGCCTTTACCCTGCAGGGCGATGACGCCGTCATCGGCATTGGCGCCTGGCTCGGCACCATCATGCTGCTGTTCGTATGGGGCGTGATCTGGCCCAATCAGAAGAAGGTGCTGGGTCTGAAACCGGCCACCGATCAGGAAAAGGCCAAGGCGCGCTGTACCGCGTTCATCTTTTCACGCGTCAATGTCGCGCTCTCCATTCCCATGCTGTTTTTCATGGCGGCGTCCGCGCACAGCGTTTTTTAGTTGCGCGGCCCGCGTATTTATCCCCGGACGTATAAGCGGTAGAATTGTATTTTCTAAGGTGGCGGCCCCCTGACCAAGGGGGCTGCCATTTTGTTTTTGAGGCCAGCCATGTCCAATGCATTGATGTCCACTCACGCCCGTCTGCCGGTCGCCTTCGAGCGCGGCGCGGGCGCGTGGCTGTGGGATACGGAGGGGCGCAAATATCTCGACGCCTTTTCCGGCCTCGCGGTGTGCGGCCTGGGGCACGCTCACCCGGCGGTGGCCGAAGCGCTGTGCGCGCAGGCGCAACGGCTGCTGCATACTTCAAACGTTTACCGCATCGCCAAGCAGGAACAACTGGGCGCGGAACTGGCGCGCGTGTCCGGCATGGACAAGGTGTTTTTCTGCAACTCCGGCGCGGAGGCCAATGAGGCGGCGATCAAGCTCGCGCGCCTGCATGGGCATCGCAAAAACATCGAGCTCCCAACCATCATCGTCACCGAGGACAGCTTCCACGGACGCACGCTCGCTACCCTCGCCGCCACCGGTAACGCGAAGATAAAGCAGGGTTTCGAACCGGAGGTAGAGGGCTTTGTGCGCGTGCCGTTTGATGATCTCAACGCCGTCGTCGCGCTGGCTAAAAAGAATTCCAGTATCGCCGCCGTGCTGGTGGAGCCGGTGCAGGGCGAGGGCGGCATCAACATCGCGCGCGCCGATTATCTGCCCGGCTTACGTAAATTGTGCGATGAACACGGCTGGCTGCTGATGCTGGATGAGGTACAGACCGGGATGTGCCGCACCGGCAAGTGGTTTGCCTTTCAACACACCGGCGTAATGCCCGATGTGATGACGCTGGCCAAGAGCCTGGGCAACGGTGTGCCCATCGGCGCGTGCCTGGCGCACGGCGCGGCGGCGGAACTGTTCCAGCCCGGCAGTCACGCCACCACCTTTGGCGGTAATCCCCTGGTGTGCGCCGCGGCGCTGGCCGTGATCAGCGTCATGGAAAAGGAACAGCTTGCCGCGCGCGCCGCGCAACTGGGTGAAAACATGCTGAGCGGCTTCAAACGCGCCCTGCAAGGCAACAGCCATATCAAAGATATACGCGGTCTGGGCTTGATGATTGGCATTGAACTGGACCGCCCGTGCGCGGAACTGGTGAAACTCGCGCTGGCCCAGGGCCTGCTGATTAATGTCACGGCGGAGCGCGTGGTGCGTCTGTTGCCGCCGCTCATCATCAGTGACGCCGAGGCGGAGCAGATCGTCACCGGCGTAAGCAACCTGATTAATGAGTTCAGTGGGGCGTGAAGTCATGAGCGTGCGGCATTTTCTTACCTTGAGTGATTTAAACCCGGGCGAACTCGCGGCGCTGCTGAAGCGCGCCATGGAGCTCAAGGCCATGCAGCGCCAGGGTGTGCGCCATGAGTTTTTGAAGAACAAGGTGCTCGCCATGGTGTTCGAGAAATCCTCCACGCGCACGCGCGTGTCGTTCGAGAGCGCCATGATCCAGTGCGGCGGCGGCGCGATCTTTCTCTCGCCGCGCGACACCCAGCTCGGCCGCGGCGAGCCGATTGAAGACACCGCGCGCGTGTTGTCGCGCATGGCGGACGTGATCGTGGTGCGCACCTTCGAGCACGAAAAGCTGGAACGCTTCGCCGCGCACTCCGGCGTGCCGGTTATCAACGCGCTCACCGACAAATATCATCCTTGCCAGTTGCTTGCGGATTTACAGACCTATATCGAACAGCGCGGCTCAATAAAAGGTAAAACCGTGGCTTGGGTGGGCGACGGCAACAATATGTGCAACTCTTACATCGAGGCCGCGGGTTTATTTGATTTTCGCCTGCGCGTCTCCGCGCCCGACGGTTACGCTCCCGACTCCGCGCTGCTCAAGAATGCCAGGCACGTCGAACTGGCGCGTGACCCACGCCAGGCCGTGCGCGATGCGGACTTAGTGGTGACCGACGTGTGGGCCAGCATGGGGCAGGAACAAGAGCAGGCCGCGCGCGCGCGCGACTTCGCGGATTATCAGGTGAACGCCAAGCTCATGGCGCTCGCCAGACCGGACGCGCTGTTCATGCACTGCCTGCCCGCGCATCGCGGTGAAGAGGTGAGCGCCGAAGTCCTGGACGGACCGCACAGCGTAGTGTGGGACGAAGCGGAAAACCGCCTGCACGCGCAGAAGGCGCTGTTGGAGCGGTTGCTGGTCTCGGCTGATTAATCTTCCAGCGCGGCGTAAAAATCCGCCTTGGAGACACCGGCCTGTCTGGCCATGTAGGTGATGATATCCTGGCTAAAGGGTGATTTAGGACAGTCTACCGTGACTTTATAGCGCGCCGCGTCTATTGGCGGCGTCTTTTGCCCATTGTTCGTGGGACGTGCCTTTGGCCGGCCTGGGCGAGAAGCCCAGCTTTTTGAGTATCTGCTTTACTTCTTTACAAGTAAGAGGCCGATGTTTCGGCATCAGCTATGCTTGTGTGGCGCCAATATGAGCGGAAGGGGTTCCTTGAAGAGAAGTTTCACATGGTTATGAACAGCGCCGATGCTTATGAGCGCTGAATAAAGATAATATTTCAGCCAATATTTGAAGGGGGCGCGTCTGGACAGGAGCGCCGCGGCGTGTTCTTTATCCTCTCCTGCGAGCGCATCGTAGATGTACTCGGAAATCATTTCTTCAAGCTTGTGTTTCACTTCATCAATCGTGTCTCCTTGCGCCGCGAGACAAAGATCGAGACAAAACGCCTGCCATCCACCTGATATCTGTTCCGCATAGCAGCGCAGGGTTAGATTAACCGGCCTCATTGTTGCTCTCCTGTGCCATGGCTTTTAGGACGTGACTTCCTTTTATATCAGTCAATACTGACCAACTTTTAATCAAAAGTATAGCAACTTTCAGGCCGTGCCGCCCACCGTCAGGCCGTCTATGCGCAGAGTGGGCTGGCCGACGCCGACCGGCACGCTCTGGCCTTCCTTGCCGCAGGTGCCGACGCCGTCGTCGAGTTTTAAATCGTTGCCTACCATGGACACGCGCATGAGCACGTCCGGGCCGTTGCCGATCAGCGTGGCGCCCTTCACCGGACGGGTGATTTTCCCTTTTTCGATCAAATAGGCTTCGCTGGCGGAGAACACGAACTTGCCGGAGGTGATGTCCACCTGGCCGCCGCTGAAGTTGACGGCGTAAAGTCCCTTGTCCACCGAGGCGATGATTTCTTCCGGCGCGTATTTCCCCGCGGGCATGTAGGTGTTGGTCATGCGCGGCATGGGCAGGTGCGCGTACGATTCGCGCCGCCCGTTGCCGGTGGGCGCGACGCCCATCAGGCGCGCGTTGAGCTTGTCCTGCAGATAACCTTTAAGGATGCCGTTTTCGATCAGCGTGGTGCATTGCGTGGGCGTGCCTTCGTCGTCCAGGTTGAGCGAGCCGCGGCGGTGGGCGAGCGTGCCGTTGTCCACCACGGTGCACTGTTCCGAGGCGACGCGCTGACCGATGCGTCCGGCGAACGCGGAACTGCCCTTGCGGTTGAAGTCGCCTTCCAGGCCGTGACCAATGGCCTCGTGCAGCAAAACCCCCGGCCAGCCGGGGCCGAGCACCACCTGCATGGTGCCGGCGGGCGCGGCCACGGCGTCGAGATTGACCAGCGCCTGGCGCACCGCCTCGCGCGCGAAGTTCAGGCCGCGCTCGTTTTCCAGAAAATAGTCGTAACCCACGCGCCCGCCGCCGCCCGCGCTGCCCTGTTCGCGCCGTCCGTTGTGTTCCACGATTACGCTCACGTTCAAACGCACCAGCGGCCGCACGTCGGCGGCGAGCGTGCCGTCGCTGCCCGCGATCAGCACCACGTCATGGGTGGAGGCGAGGCTCACCATGACCTGCTGCACGCGCGGATCGAACTTGCGCGCTTCGCGGTCCAGCATTTCCATTAACTGTACCTTGGCGGTTTCGCTCAGCGTGCTTAACGGGTCGAGCGGCACGTACAGTTGGTGTCCGGCGCGGCCTTGCCAGGCGGCGAGCGATGTTTGTTGACCGCTGCGCGCGATGGCGCGCGCAGCCTGCGCGGCCTGGGTGAGCGCGGGCAGCACGATCTCGTCGGAATAGGCAAAGCCGGTTTTTTCGCCGCTCAGCGCGCGCACCCCCACGCCTTGCTCGATGCTGTGCGAGCCTTCCTTGACGATGCCATCCTCCAGCGCCCACGATTCGGAGCGGCTCAGTTGAAAATACAAATCGGCGCCGTCTATGCCGGGCCGCATGAGCTGATCCAGTACGCGCGACAGTTCCGTGTCGCCGAGGCCGGTGGGGGCGAGCAGGGTATGGCGCGCGATGTCGAGGGTGTTCATAGTCACACAATGTGGCCGGGGTGGCCGGAGTTAAAGATCTATTCTACCGTTTTCCGTGTACCGGCGTATGAAATGCGGCGCGGCGGCTGGCTCATGACCGTGTGCCGCATACCGGGCAGGCGGGGTCTTTGCGTAATTTAACCGTGCGCCATTCCATGCTCAGCGCGTCCAGCAACAGCAGGCGTCCACTCAGGGTTGCGCCGATGCCGAGTAAGAGTTTGATGACCTCAACCGCCTGTATGGAGCCGATGATGCCAGGCACCGGCGCGAGCACGCCGAGCGTGGCACAGCCTTCCTCTGCACCGGAGTCGTCTCGATACAGGCAGCGGTAGCACGGACTGTCGGCGCGGCGCAGGTCGAACACGGCAACCTGTCCTTCCGTGCGTATCGCCGCGCCGGATACCAGCGGTTTTTTTGCGCGCACGCAGGCGGCGTTGAGCGCGAAGCGCGTGGCGAAGTTATCACTCGCATCGGCTACCACGTCGGCGTGCTGTACCTCGTGCGCAAGCTCGTCTTCCGTCAAGCGTTTATTGAACGCGGTGACTCTGCTTTCAGGATTGAGCGTTAGCAGCGTGTCGCGCGCCGAATCGGTTTTGGCGCGCCCGATGTCAGAGGTACGGTGCATGATCTGGCGTTGCAGATTGGATAAATCCACCCGGTCGTCATCAGCGATGACCAGATGACCTACACCGGCCGCGGCGAGATACATGGCGAGCGGCGAACCCAGGCCGCCTAATCCAATAATCAGCACACGCGAGTTGAGTAATGTCTGCTGGCCTTCCAGACCAATCCGCGGCAACAGAATCTGGCGGCTGTAGCGTTGTAATTGCTCGTCATGCATGAGGCGTTTTCCACTGCGCGACGGCAACGCGCGGAATACCGGCCAGGTCCGTGTAATCCTGAACGCGGGTATAACCGAGATCAGAAAGAATCTGAACTATCTCATGCCCTTGATCGTAACCATGCTCCAGCAGCAACCAGCCACCCCCCCTCACCCGGCTGCGCTTCTCTCCCTCATCCCCGGCCCTTCTCCCGGAGGGAGAAGGGAGTAAATGCCCCCTCTCCCTGTGGGAGAGGGTTGGGGTGAGGGAGGGGGAAATAAAATGTTCACGCGCCCGCATCGCAATAGCACGCAGATACTGCAAACCGTCCGCACCGGCCACCAGGGCGACGCTCGGCTCAAAGCGTAAATCACTCAAGTGAGGGTCGTTGCTCCTGACGTACGGCGGATTGGACACGATCATGTCGAAGCGTTCGTCCTGCAGCGGGCCGAACCAGTCGCTCAGGCGGAACTCCACGTTGCGGATATTCAAGCGCGCGGCGTTGGCGCGCGCGATTTCTAACGCGGCCGGTGAAATATCGGTGGCGATGATCTGGCAACGTGGGCGCTCGCGCGCCAGCGCCAGCGCAATCGCGCCCGATCCCGTGCCGAGGTCGGCGATGCGCCAATCAGCATCGGCTGGAATTTTTTGTAAGGCCAACTCAACCAGCAACTCGGTCTCCGGGCGCGGGATCAGCACATCCGGCGTCACCCGTAACTCCAGTGACCAGAATCCGCGCACGCCAATCAGATAAGCGGCGGGTTCCCCCCGCGCGCGGCGCGTGACCAGGGCATCCAGTTGGGCAAGCTGCGCGGGCGTGAGCGTCTGATCGGGCCGGCCGCGCAGCGCGCTACGCGGCCGATGCAGCACGTGCGCGAGCAGCAGCTCCGCCTCCAGCGCGGCGTTTTCATGCTGCGCCAAACTCTGCGTGGCCTCTTGCAGCGCTGTAGAGAGCGTAACGCGCGTTGCGTGTTGCGCGCCCATCACGCCAAGGCCGCGAGCTGGTCGGCCTGATATTCGCTGATTAAGGGATTAACCACCATGTCCAGGCTGCCCTGCAAAATGGTGTCGAGCTGATACAGGGTTAAATTGATGCGGTGATCGGTCAGCCGTCCCTGCGGAAAATTATAGGTGCGGATGCGGTCGGAGCGCTCGCCGCTGCCCACCAGGTCGCGGCGCAGCTTGGTCCGCGCGGCGGTTTGCTTGCTGCGTTCCGCGGCCAGCAGACGCGCCTGTAGCAGCGACATGGCGCGCGCGCGGTTTTTGTGTTGCGAGCGCTCGTCCTGGCATTCCACCACGGTGCCGGTGGGCAGGTGCGTGATGCGGATCGCGGAATCGGTTTTGTTCACGTGCTGACCGCCCGCGCCGCTGGCGCGGAAGGTGTCTACTTTCAAATCCGCCGGATTGATGGTGATCTCGTCTATCTCCGTCACCTCCGGCATCACCGCCACGGTGCAGGTCGAGGTGTGGATGCGCCCTTGGGCCTCGGTCTCCGGCACGCGTTGCACGCGGTGTCCGCCGGATTCGAACTTGAGGCGCGAGTAGGCGCCGTGCCCGATCACGCGCAGCACCGCCTCCTTGTATCCGCCGCGCTCGCTCGCCGCGCTGCTGATAATCTCGGTTTGCCAGCCGCGCGACTCGGCATAGCGCGTGTACATGCGCAGCAGACCGCCCGCGAACAGCGCGGCCTCGTCGCCGCCAGTGCCGGCGCGGACTTCCAGAAAGATGTTGCCCGCGTCGTGCGGGTCGCTGGGCAGCAGCAGCGTTTGCAGCTCCAGCTCCAGTTCCTGCGCGCGTGCACGCGCCTGTTTCAATTCCTCTTCGGCCAGCGCGCGCATGCCGGGGTCGGCATCCTGCAACATCTGTTCCGCGTTGGCGGCTTCCTGCAACACCGCCCGGTATTTCTCGAAACACGCCACCACCGGCGACAGTTCCGCGTATTCCTTGGAGTAGCCGCGGAAACGCTGCTGGTCGCGAATGGTGTCCGGGCTGGCGAGCAGGGCGTTGATTTCGTGCAGGCGCTCGGACAGGTTTTCGAGCTTGCCGCGTATCGAGGGGTTCATTACTTCAGGGAAAAACGAAGAAAAGCAAAAACCGCGCTTTTTTCTTTTCGTCTCTGAAAAATCCCAAGAAGGGATTTTTCAGAGTTTCTAAAGGTGAAAAGATACAAGGGTTCACTCTTCACTCTTTTCGCCGGCGCCCTGTATTGTCAGGTCTTTTAAATTGAACAACTCGTGCGCCGCGCGCAGCAACTCGACGCGTCCCTCGGCGCTGGCCTGCTTCAATTGCACGCACGGGGTGTGGATGAGTTTGTTGGTGAGCGCGCGCGCCAGCAGGTGCAGCACCTGCTCCGGGTCGCGCCCTTGCGCGAGCAGACGCTGCGCGTTGGCGAGCTCCTCGTCGCGCGTGCGCTCCGCGCTCATGCGGTAGTCGCGGATGGTGGACACCGCGGACAAGGATTGCAGCCAGCCGTTAAAGTTCGCCACCTGCGTATCCACGATTTCCTCCGCCTGTTTGGCGGCCTCCTGGCGCGATTGCAGATTTTCCTGGATCACTTCCTGCAAATCGTCCACGGTGTACAGATACACGTCGGCGAGATTGCCCACCTCCGGCTCAATGTCGCGCGGCACGGCGAGGTCCACCATGAACATGGGGCGGTGCTTGCGCACCTTCAACGCGCTCTCCACGCTGCCCTTGCCGAGGATGGGCAGCTCGGCGGCGGTGGCGGAGATCACGATGTCGGCCTCGGAGAGATGCGCGGGGAGTTCGGACAGCGCGATGGCGTAACCGTTGAACTCGGAGGCCAGGGCATGGGCGCGCTCCACGGTGCGGTTGGCCACGATCACGCGCCCGATATTATTTTCGCGCAGGTGGCGCGCGGTAAGCTCGATGGTCTCGCCCGCGCCGATCAGCAAGGCGGTGTGCTTGCTCAAGTCGCCGAAAATCTGTTTGGCCAGGCTCACCGCGGCGAACGCCACCGACACCGGGCTGGCGCCGATGGCGGTGTCGGTGCGCACCTGCTTGGCGGTGGTGAAGCTGTGCTGGAACAAGCGCCCCAGCAGCGCGCCCGCCGTGCCCGCTTCCGTTGCGATTTTGTACGCCTCCTTGATCTGCCCCAGGATTTGCGGCTCGCCCAGGATCATCGAATCCAGCCCGCTCGCCACGCGCAGCAGGTGACGCACCATCGCCGCGCCCTCATGGGTATATAAATAAGGCGCCACCGCCGCATCGCTCAGTCCGTGATAGCGGCACAGCCAGGCGCTTACCGCGGCGCTATGCGCGTTTTCATCCAGATTGCAATAGATTTCCGTGCGGTTACACGTGGAGGTAATCACCGCCTCCTGCACGCCGGGCTGGGTGGTGAGCTCACGCAGCGCGCCGGTCAGGCGCGCGGGCGCGAACGCCACGCGCTCGCGGATATCCACCGGGGCGGTCTTGTGGTTGATGCCGACGCTAAACAGCGACATACCTTAAATCCTGCTGGACGAAAAGCTACGGCAAGGCTATTGTGTATACGCCAAACGGTCAAGGCCGGATAACGGCCTTCCCTCAACTGCTTGAGACCCGGACATTGCCTGCGAAATTTTGAAGGATAAGCGCGCGGAATACAAGGATGCGCGTCTTGGCCCTGCGCCTCAACGGACTCTATTTTCGATGAACAAGTCTCTGTTCGCACGCCTTTTGGGCGGATTGCTTGCCACTACCCTGCTGCTTGGCTGCGCCACAGCCCCGGGGCAGCGCGCGCAGTCGCCTGTCTCCAGCGACGACCCACTGTATCAGATAGCCAGCGTGCCGGTTACGCCCGTTTCCGACGACGATCCCATGTACCAGACCCTGGTGGCCGAAGTGGCGGGACAGCGCGGTGAGACAGCGCTGGCCTACGAGAATTACCTCAAGGTGGCGCAAACCACGCGCGATCCGCGCGCCGCCACGCGCGCCCTGCACATCGCCATGTTCATGGGCGATCAGCAAAAGGCGCTGGCCGCGGCGCAATTGTGGGAGGAACTGGATCCACAAAGCCTGGACGCGCGCCAGGGCGTGGTGGAACTCCTGGTGCGCGGCGATCAGGTCGACGCCGCCTTGCCGCATCTGGAAGAATTGCTGTCCTTGTTGAGCGCTTCCTTAAGCACGGGCGGCGCGGCCAACGCGCAAGAGCAGGCGTTTCTGCAAATCGCCGCCATCCTGGGCAAGGAGCGCAACCGGCGCGCGGCGCTCACCCTGATGGGCAAGCTGGTGGCGGGCCATGCGAACAGTCCGCACGCGCAGTTCGCCTACAGCAACCTGGCCGCAGGCGCGGGCGAGTACGGCGTCGCGCGTCAGGCGGTGGACAAGGCGCTCGCGCTCAAGCCCGGCTGGCCCAACGCCGTGCTGCTGCGCGCGCGCATCCAGCAATTGCAGGGCGATCTCAACGGCGCCACGGCTTATCTGGCCGAGGCGCTCAAGGCCACGCCCAAGGATCAACTGCTGCGCATGACCTATGCGCGCCTGCTGGTGGACGGCCTGCACCTGGAACAGGCGCGCGCCCAGATCAAGGAAATCGCCAAACAGGCGGGCAAGAACGGCGAGGTGCTGCTCGCGCTCGGCATGTTGTCCATGCAGATGAATCAGGCGCAGGATGCCGGGCGTTATCTGAAGCGGGCGGTGAAATTCGACGCGCAGCGCGTGGAGGCGAGCTACTATCTCGGTCAACTGGCCGAAACGGGCAAGCAATACGCGCAGGCCATCGAGTGGTACCAGGCGGTCAATGAAGGCGACGTCTATCTGGACGCGCAACTGCGCATCGGCAAGCTCATCGCCAAACAAGGCGATGTGGACGGCGCGCGCGCTTATGTGCGCGCTATCCGCCTGCAAGCTCCCGATCAGCAGCCGATACTGATCCAGGCTGAGGCCGAGCTGCTCAGCGAGCAGAAGCGGTATGGCGAGGCCATGCGGGTTTACGACGACGCGCTGGCCGTGGCGCCGGATCACGTCAACCTGCTGTACGCGCGCGCCATGCTCGCGGAAAAGATGGACCGGCTCGATATTCTGGAGATGGATTTACGCGCCATTTTGCAACGCGACGCCAACAACGCCGAGGCGCTGAACGCGCTCGGTTATACCTTGGCGGATCATAACCTGCGCCTGGAGGAGGCGCGCGCATTGATTGAACGCGCGCTGGAACTGCGCCCGCAAGACCCCGCCGTCCTGGACAGCATGGGCTGGGTGTTGTACCGCCTGGGACAGCATCAGGAGGCGCTACGCTATCTGCAAAGCGCCTACGCATTAAACCGCGACGTGGAGATCGCCGCGCACCTGGGTGAAGTGCTGTGGGTAACCGGCGACCAGGAGCAGGCGCGCAAGGTGTGGCGCGAGGCTGTGAAGATCAAGCCGGAAGACGCCGTGCTGCGCGAGACGCTCAGGCGTTTTAATCAGCCGATGTGAGAATACTCAGCCTCGTTATCTCCATTTTCGCGCTGGCCGCGTGCGCGGTTGCGCCTCCTAAACCCGCCGCACCCGTCGCGCCCACCCAGGATGTCTGGGAATTCACCGGGCGCATCTCCGTCAGCACCGCGGAACAGAGTTGGCATGGCGAGATACGTTGGAGTCAGCAGGGCGATAGTTACGACATCCAGCTCAATGCCCCGCTCGGTCAGGGTGCGCTACGCTTGAGTGGCGACGCGCGCGGCGTGCGCCTGATAACCGGCGACGGCGCGCAGGAGTTCGCCGCCGACCCCGAAACCCTGTTGCAGCAACGTTTAGGCCTGCACCTGCCGGTGTCGGGTTTGCGCTACTGGGTGCGCGCGCGCCCCGCCCCGCACGCGGCGTACACGGAGCAATTGGACGCGCCGGGACGGCCATTGCGCCTCACGCAATCCGGCTGGGAGATAGACTACAAGCGTTATGCCGGGACCGGGAACGGCGTCTTGCCGGACAAAATATTTTTGCTCAATCCTGAAGCGGGCCTGGAGGTGCGTCTGGTGATCGAGCAGTGGGGCTTAAGGAGCTTCTGACTCAGTCAGAGCTTTCTTAAGCGACGCGGTAAGGCGCCGGCCTTTCTGGTAAAATAACTTCTAATGAATACGCGTGTGTGGCCCGCGCCCGCCAAGCTCAATTTGTTTCTGCGCATCACCGGGCGGCGCGCCGACGGCTATCACACGCTGCAGACGGTGTTTCAGTTTCTGGATTACGCGGACGCGCTGCGTTTCCGGGTGCGGGATGACGGCGTGATCCGCGCGCTGCACCGCATTGAGGGCGTGGACGAGGAAAATGACTTGTGCGTGCGCGCGGCGAAATTGCTGCGGCGCGAGAGCGGTACGCCGCTGGGTGCGGATATCGAGCTCGATAAGCGCATCCCGCTCGGCGCGGGCTTGGGCGGTGGCAGCTCCGATGCCGCGACCACGCTGCTGGCGTTGAATCAGTTATGGGGTTTGCATTGGCCATTGGATAAGCTGGCGCGGCTGGGGCTGCAACTGGGCGCGGATGTGCCGGTGTTCGTGCGCGGTGAAGCGGCCTGGGCCGAGGGTGTGGGCGAGCAGTTGACGCCGCTTGCTCTGGATGAGCCGTGGTATGTGGTGGTGACGCCGGACTGCCGGGTGTCCACCACGGAGATTTTCAACGCGCCGGATTTGACACGTGATAGTGCGCCCATCACAATGCGCGCCTTTGCCGCCGGTGATGTGGAACCCGGCAACGACTGTGTAGCGGCGGTGTGCAAGCGTTACCCGCCGGTGCGCGCGGCGCTGGACAGCCTCAGCCGGTTCGCCCCCGCGCGCATGACCGGTACCGGCAGCGCGGTGTTCGCGGCCTTTAAAGAAGAAACACGCGCACGCACGGTGTTGAGCGAGATCGCCGCACACTGGCCGCAAGGCTGGCGCGGTTTCGTGGCGCAAGGCAAAAACCGCTCACCGTTGCACGAGGCGTTGACCACTGAATGATTATTGGGGTGTCGCCAAGTGGTAAGGCACCGGATTTTGATTCCGGCATTCCCAGGTTCGAATCCTGGCACCCCAGCCATAGCCACACAATGCCAACCATGTCTGGAAGTGGGAGGGGAGTTAAGACGTGAGTGACAGCAAGATGATGGTGTTTTCCGGTAGCGCCAACCGGCCGCTGGCCGAGAGCATCGCCAATTACCTCAATCTGCCGCTCGGCAAGGCGGTGGTGGGCCGTTTCAGCGACGGCGAGGTGATGATCGAGATCATGGAAAACGTGCGCGGCCAGGACGTATTCGTGGTGCAGCCCACCTGCGCGCCGACCAACGATAATCTCATGGAGCTGCTGGTGATGATAGACGCCATGCGCCGCTCCTCCGCCTATCGCGTTACCGCCGTGATTCCCTACTTCGGTTATTCGCGCCAGGATCGCAGGCCGCGTTCCGCGCGCGTGCCGATCACCGCCAAGGTGGTGGCCAACATGTTCGAGAGCGTGGGCGTGGACCGGCTGGTCACGGTGGATTTGCACGCCGACCAGATACAGGGCTTCTTCGACATTCCGGTGGACAATGTGTACGCCTCGCCGGTGTTGCTGGGCGACGTGTGGAAGCACAAATCCAATGACCTGATCGTGGTGTCGCCCGACGTGGGCGGCGTGGTACGCGCGCGCGCCATCGCCAAGAACCTGGACGATGCCGACCTCGCCATCATAGACAAGCGCCGTCCGCGACCCAACGAATCGAAAGTGATGAATGTGATCGGGGACGTGGAAGGGCGCGCGTGCATACTGGTGGACGACCTGGTGGACACCGCCGGCACGCTGTGCGAGGCGGCGCGCGCGCTGAAAGAAAAGGGCGCGGCCAAGATCGTCGCCTACTGCACGCACCCGGTGCTGTCCGGCGCGGCGGTGGCGAACATCGAAAATTCCATGCTGGATGAACTGGTGGTCACCGACACCATCCCGCTGCGCCCCGACGCCAAAAACTGCAAGCGCATCCGCCAGCTCAGCATCGCCGAGATGCTGGCCGAGACCATGCGCCGCATCAGTCAGGAAGAGTCGGTCAGCTCATTGTTCATGGACTGACGCATTCCCCGATTCCGCCGTTTCTGCTACAATAATCAGCTTTTTCACGGTACGCGTCTGGTCGCGGACGCGCGCCTCTTAAATTAATTGGAGATAACCATGGCTATTGATTTCACACTGGTTGCGGAAACGCGCAACACCAGGGGCAAAGGTGCGAGCCGCCGCCTGCGGCACGCGGACAAGGTTCCGGGCATCATCTACGGCGGCGAAAAGCCCGCCGTGTCGGTAACGGTGGAGCATAATTCGCTGCTCAAGCATTTGGAGCACGAGGCGTTTTATTCGCACATCCTCACCGTCAAACTGGACGGCCAGGAAGAAAAGGCCGTGCTGCGCGCCTTGCAGCGCCATCCGTACAAGCCGCGCATCGTGCACCTCGACTTGCAGCGCGTGAGCGCCACCCAGAAGCTGCGCATGCGCGTGCCGCTGCACTTCACCGGCGCCGATGCCGCGCCCGGCGTCAAGCAATCGGGCGGCGTGGTGTCGCACCTGATAAACGATCTGGAAGTATCCTGCTTCCCGCAGCACCTGCCGGAATTCATCGAGGTGGATTTGTCGCAAGTGAAGCTGAACGAGTCGGTGCATCTTTCCCATTTGAAATTGACGGAAGGCGTGGAACTGGTGGCGCTCGCCCACGGCGATGACCCCGCCGTGGCCTCGATCCACCTGCCGCGCGTGGTGGTCGAGGAAGAAAAGCCTGTCGTCGCGGAAGCCGCGCCGGCCGCCGCGCTACGCCTCGATGATCATCAGGGGCTTTGTTGTCTTTCTGGTTATCGCGCTGATTTGGGCCAGTTTTGCCCAGCTCGAAGAGATCACGGTCGGCGAAGGAAAGGTTATTCCCTCGGCCCAGGTCCAGGTGATGCAGAACCTAGAAGGGGGGATCGTCGCCAGCATTCCGGTCAAGGTGGGGGATATCGTCAAGAAAGACCAGATCGTGCTCAATCTGGACAAGACGCGATTCGCTGCATCGATGGGCGAAGCCCAGGCCAAATATGATGCGCTGCTGGCGAGAATCGCCCGTCTTACCGCCGAGGTCGAAGACCGGCCTTTCCAGGTTCCTGAGGAACTTCTCCGCGACAACCCGGGTATCGCCGAGGAAGAAAGGCAACTGCACCTGAACCGGCAACAGGAACTGCAAGCCGCGCTCACCGTCCTGCGTCAGCAAGCCAACCAGCGTGCCCAGGAGTTGCATGAGAAGCGCGCGCGGTTGCAACAGTTTGGGGAAGGCCTGCGGCTGATTTCGCGAGAACTCGATATCAGCAAGCCGCTGGTTGCGCAGGGTGTCCTGTCGGAAGTGGAAGTGCTGCGGCTCGAGCGTCAGGTAAGCGACCTGAGGGGCGAGACCGACGCGACCCGCTTGGCGCTCCCGCGCCTGGAGCAGAGCCTGGCCGAGGCGAGAACCAAAGTCGAAGGCCAGATCGCAAAATTCAGGTCGGACGCCTCCACCGAACTCAATCTGGCACGGGCCGAGTTCGAACAGACACGCGCGTCCAGCGTAGCCATGGAGGATCGCCTGGCGCGGACATCCGTCCGCTCTCCCATGGCCGGTATCGTCAAGCAGATCAAGGTCACCACGGTCGGCGGCATAATCCAGCCGGGCATGGACGTGATGGAAATCGTCCCGATAGAGGACAACCTGTTGATTGAGGCGCGCGTCAGTCCCTCGGACATCGCCTTCATCCACCCCGGCCAGGAAGCGGCGGTCACATTCACGGCGTACGATTTTTCGATCTACGGAGGCCTGGATGCCATAGTCGAGAACGTCACCGCCGACTCCATCACGAACGAAAAGGGCGAAAGTTTCTTTCTTGTCCGTGTGCGCACCAAGACCAACAACCTGGGCAACGGGCAGAGGAGCCTGCCGATCATGCCCGGGATGGTCGCCACCGTCCACATCCGCACCGGCAGGAAGACGGTGCTGAACTATCTCCTGAAGCCCGTGACCAAGGCCAAGTACGACGCCCTGCGGGAGCGCTGAGAAGCGGTTTGGCGGTCATTGCCGCCATTTGGGCACCGCTGTAAATTTCCTTTTCATGTAATTCATGTAGGTCGGTTCAAGCCGACCAGGCCGGTCGAACCGGCCTGGCGTTCGCGGGTTGCCTTGCGAGCCAGAATCTTCTGCCGCGCCTCCGGCGGCAGATCGGTGAACTCAATCAGGTGCTTCTGGATGAGCAGGTCAATGATGTCCTCGACCACACGGATCATGCTGGAGTCGATGAACTTGCCCGCTGTACCCAACGGGTCAATGATGTCCTCGAGCACACGGATCGTGCTGGCGTCCAGCGTGACGAAAAGCCGCCGCCGGTCTTCTTCAGACAGTTGATCGGTGTTCGTCTCCAGAAACAGCAGCACATCTGGATGTGCACCCGACAGGAATTCTGCTCCGTCTGCCGGAGTATCGAGGTAGAGCGCTACTACGCGCCCTGTAGAATCACGCTGTACATAGGGCATAGGTCACCGTTGGATGTGATGGTTATTGGGAAGGCAATATGATAAAAATATATGGGTCATAGCTAGGGTAGGTAACCTCTAATAATTCGTCATTCCCGCCCCCGGATCACGTCCGGGGTGACGAGCGGGAATCCAGTCCAGGAAAAACCCCCCGGGTCCCCGCTTGCGCGAGGACGACGATGAGGGTGGGGCCTCGGACAAACTCATCGCGTCCGCATTTACCTTACCTGAGGCAAAATAGCGAAACGGCCGCCAAAATTGCACTTGCGCAAGTCCGGAACGTTTTGCATACTTGTTTTTTCTATCCATAACGGCAAGGCTACCATGTTAATTTGCCTCCTGCTCTAGTCATGCCAAAAATATATTTTATGTTGGTCTCTCGAGCTTGCCCATGTACCTACTGGCTACCGACTCACCCGAGATAACCACCAGCTTTCAGGGCGTTCTCCGGAAAAAGGGAACGACCACCGTTGTCGGGTCTTTATTCGACCTTCGGCAAACCCTTGCGCATCATCCCGCGCAACTGATACTGATTGACTTCGGGCTGCTGGTTTCCGACCCGAAAGCCGAAATCGCCAGGACAAAGCAGCTAGCCCCGGACGCCAAGGTCTTGATCGTGGCAACGGGACTCTCGCCGGAAACGGAACTGTCCCTGCTGGGGGCGGGCGCCGCGGCTTGTTGCGGCGCGCAACTCGCCGTAGACACCATTACCCGCATCATTGACACGGTACTCGACGGCGGCACCTGGCTTTCCTCCGCGGCCCTGCCCCTGCTGCTGAAAGGTTTGGGCGGCCTTGGCGTTACCTCTCGGCCCGGAGCGGGCAACCGGCTGGGAGAGCTGACCCCGCGCGAGAGCCAAATCGCGGAATTGGTCGCCGGCGGCGCCAGTAACAAGCTCATCGCCCGCCAGTTGGACATCACCGACCGCACCGTCAAGGCCCATCTGGGCGCCATCTTCCAGAAACTGGGGGTGTCGGACCGCCTCCAGCTTGCCCTGTACGTCATCGGCGCCGGCCCCTCCCGTTCGGGCGCAACCGCGCCATAACGCGGCGGCCAAGGTCTAGGGAATCTCTGATTTATTCCTTTTCCGTCATTCCCGCGCACGCGGGAATCTATGTGGTTGATTTTATGGGTTCCCGCCTGCGCGGGAACGACGGTAGCGGTCTAGTACCAAAGTCCAATAGCATCTTTTGATGCCTGGACTAAAATTCTACCCAAGTACAAGACAAACCTCTTTAGGGAATGGAGAATAAAATGGCACAACAGACCGCTACAGCGACCAGCATCAGCTTCACGCCAGCGACCAACTACCAGGCCAACGCAATCGGCACGGTAAAGACCCTCATCGGTAGCGCGACCGCCGTCGGCCAGGACGGTATCACGAGAACGCTGCAGGTCGGCGACAAGGTCTACGCCAACGACCTCATCCAGACCTCCGCCGCCGGTACGATCATCATTGAATTCGTCAACGGGACGCACATGAATCTGGGTCGGGGCTCCGACAGGTACTGGACCCTGCTGGATAGCGACATGTTCAATCCCGCCCAGGCGACCGGCGAACAAACCGACATCGCGGCCCTGCAGGCCCTGATCGCCGCCGGCGCGGATCCGACTGCGGTGGCCGAGGCGGCGGCTGCGGGGCCTGCCGGGGCCGGGGCGGGCGATGAAGGCGGCAGCAGCTTCGTGGTGGTGGACCCGACCCTCGACCGGGGCCTGGTGACCAGCGGATTTGATACGACGGGCATTTCCGTTGAGTTCAACCAGCCGGCAGAGGAACTGGGCATCGTTGATCAGGGTGACCCTATCCCCGAAGAGGGTGACCCCGAAGAGGGTGACCCCGAAGAGGGTGACCCCGAGGACGACGGCCCGAGCGTGCCGACGCTGACGCTGAACGCGGCGGGTGCCGTGACGCACGACGAATCGGCGGGTAACCAGGATAGCGGTACGGCGACCCCGACCGAGGACAACAACGACAACGACGTGCTGGGTACGACGTTGATCACGTTTAACGGGGCTGTGACCACGGTGGAGGTGGCGGCGCTGTTTGCGGGCATTACGGAGGCCAACGGCGCAACGCCGGGCGATGACCTGGATGTGACGGGCACGGGTCCGCTGGGTTATGCGGCGGGCACCGCCTCGGTGGTGACGCTAACGGGCGGCGACTTCGGTGATGACGGCCCGGCGGCGGTGGGATCGGTAACCTACGCGCCGAAGGTGACGGATGGCACCTACTCGGGTGTGCGCACGACGGGCGGCACCGACATCTTCCTGTACAACGGGACGGGTGCGAACGCGGGGCTGATCCTGGGCCGGGTGGGCACTGAGGCGTCGGCGACGCCGGGGGACGACACGGCGATTTCCTCTGGCACCGTAGCCTTTGCGCTGGCGCTTGATCCGGCGACGGGCAAGATATACATGGTGCAGTACCTGTCGCTACAACAGGCCAACACGACGAGCTTAGACGAGCCGGTTTCGCTGAGCGCCTCGGCGCTGCAGGTGGAGGTGACCTACACCGACGCGGACGGGGACCCGGCCAGCACAACCTTCTTCAATATCGGCAGCCAGGTCAAGTTCGAGGACGACGGCCCGAGCGTGCCGACGCTGACGCTGAACGCGGCGGGTGCCGTGACGCACGACGAATCGGCGGGTAACCAGGATAGCGGTACGGCGACCCCGACCGAGGACAACAACGACAACGACGTGCTGGGTACGACGTTGATCACGTTTAACGGGGCTGTGACCACGGTGGAGGTGGCGGCGCTGTTTGCGGGCATTACGGAGGCCAACGGCGCAACGCCGGGCGATGACCTGGATGTGACGGGCACGGGTCCGCTGGGTTATGCGGCGGGCACCGCCTCGGTGGTGACGCTAACGGGCGGCGACTTCGGTGATGACGGCCCGGCGGCGGTGGGATCGGTAACCTACGCGCCGAAGGTGACGGATGGCACCTACTCGGGTGTGCGCACGACGGGCGGCACCGACATCTTCCTGTACAACGGGACGGGTGCGAACGCGGGGCTGATCCTGGGCCGGGTGGGCACTGAGGCGTCGGCGACGCCGGGGGACGACACGGCGATTTCCTCTGGCACCGTAGCCTTTGCGCTGGCGCTTGATCCGGCGACGGGCAAGATATACATGGTGCAGTACCTGTCGCTACAACAGGCCAACACGACGAGCTTAGACGAGCCGGTTTCGCTGAGCGCCTCGGCGCTGCAGGTGGAGGTGACCTACACCGACGCGGACGGGGACCCGGCCAGCACAACCTTCTTCAATATCGGCAGCCAGGTCAAATTCGAGGACGACGGCCCGAGCATCACCTCGATTGAAAGCCTGCCCGATCTCGCCAACGCGAGTGACACTCACGATGGCGAGATCGTCGGTTTGGCATTCGGCACGGATGGTGAAGGCAGCTTCAGAATGACCGACTATCCCAGCTTCGCGGGCATCACGAATACCTTGTCTTTAGACGGCAAGACGCTGACCGCCACTATCAATGGCGACGACAATGCCTACGACAGCGATGATGTCGTGTTTTACACAGTAGTATTGAACCCCGACAACATCGACGGCCCCTCCTACACCTTCGATCTGGTAACGCCGCAGCCCACCGTGCTGATATCGCTCGATTTTTCGGAAGCGGGTGGGCCGGAAGAGACGGTCACCTTAACGGTCGGGCCCCACCACAACTCCGTGACTTTCAATGGCCTGCAGTTCGATCCGGACAACGCATTTGAACCGATCGATTCGATCGGTAACGGTGTTGATGACATCAATGCGAACAACATTGGTTTCGGCATCGGGAACGGCAATATCGAAGATAACGAAGGTTTCGCCGTCAGCGTGACTTCGCCCGTCTACGGCATGCAGTTCACAGTGATTGGCCAGGCGGGCAATGTGGATGCCACGACTATCTACTGGGAGGCCAAGGACTCGAACGGCGACTTGGTCGATTCCGGCACGATCAGCCTGACCGGTTTGAAGAGTATCGCTCCGTCCCAGGTCGTGAGCATTCAATCGGATGTGGAGTTTACCAGCCTCCAGGTGCGGTTTGACCACCCCGATGGCAATGATGTGGTGCGCATCCAGAATTTCAGCCTGATCGACAAGATACCGACCGAGTTGACTTTGGACTTCGAAGCCACCGCGACCGACGGTGACGGTGACTCGGTTGCCGCCACCTTCTCCGTCAACTTGGACGGCGTGCCCACGGCGGTGGATGACACTGCCTATGTGACAGAGGGACAGCTCGGCACCACCCCCACCCTGGCGGGCAATGTGCTGGACAACGACGCGGCTGGCGTTGATGGTTGGGAGGACCCTGCGCTGGTGTCTGTCACTTACGGCCTAGTTGGTGATGATGACTACTTCACACACACCTTCACGGCGGCGGAGGACGAGGTTACGATCACTCTGGGGACGGCGGGCACGGTCGCCATCAAGGGGGACGGAAGCTATGAATACACCCCCAGTGATGAGTATGTCGCCAATCCGCTGATCGTCAACCTCGACTACACCGCGCAGGACACCGATGGCTCGCGCAGCAGCGCGGTGCTGCGTCTGGGCATTGCCGACAGTAGTGAAGTGTTTGCCTACGATAATGCTAATCAGGCGGCGGTTGAGCCGGGTGAGACGACCACGACAACGCTGGCAAATTTTTCCGATACCACCAACGATGCCGATTCGGGTGCAGGCTACAACCCGTGGGTGTTTGACATATCCGCGCCCGGCATCAGTGTCACAACCACCACCTCGTCTATCGTCAACGTTGCTGATGATAAATGGGGACGCAGCGGCACGGATGTAGTCGTGCAAAGTAGCCAACTTGAGGTCAGAGACACCAGTGGAATCACAGGCAGCGCCAAGGTCGTCACACCGACCTTTGAAGTGGCTGCAGGCTCCACGGCTACCGTAAGTTTCGACTTGGATGTCGAAGGTTCCAAGTTCAACACCGGTGATACCTTTGACTGGACGTTGTACAAGTGGGACGGCGACAGTTGGGAGGTGGCGCTGTCGGGCAGCCACAACTCGTCATCTGACACGACGGTTACGACGAGTTCGGTCGACTCAGGAAAATACCGCCTGTATTTTGAATCGACTGATAACACAGCCTCATCTGTTGATCGTCAGAATGTCCGGGTGGACAATATTAAGTTGACAACCACGACTGCCACAACCACTCAGGTGGCCACCGGCAACGTGCTCACCGACGCCAACACCTACATTGCCAGCACCGATCTCTGGGGTGCGGTGGACGACAAGGGTACGGAAGGCGCCACGCTGTCGATCTGGACCTGGGACGGCACGAACTACGCGTACGTGGACACCACAATGGTGGGCTTCGCTGTCGCCGGGCTATACGGCAGTTTGCTCATCAAGAACGATGGCTCCTACACCTATACGCCGGAGGCCGATCTGGACAATGTCGGCGAGCAGGATGTTTTCAGCTACAAGCTGACCCAGCCCGATGGTGACGCCGACACCGCCAACCTGGTCATCAAGATCGGCGACAGCGCCTACGTCGCGCCGACCCCGATCGATGCTGCCCCCCCTCACGGGCACCAGCGGCGACGATGTGATCCTGGGCGGCGCTGGCAACGATACGCTGACCGGTGGCTCCGGCAATGACCATCTGGAAGGCGGCGATGGCGATGACAGCTTGCTCGGCGGCGCCGACAACGACATCCTGCTCGGCGGCGCTGGCAACGACATCCTGAACGGCGGCGCTGGCAACGACATCCTGAACGGCGGCGATGACGATGACATCCTGATCGGTGGCGGCGGCAATGACATCCTTACCGGTGGAACGGGCAATGACACGTTCGTCTTCAAGTACGCCGATCTGTCTCCGGGCGGTGATCAGATCACTGATTTTGAACTGGGAGCAGGCAAGGATGTATTGGATATCAGTGACTTGTTAGCTGGTGCAGGTATTGACGAGGCCGACTTCCTGCTAAATCCGGACAGCTATCTGATTGCGACTCCGAGTGGAAGCGATACGGTAATAACGTTCGATGCAGATGGAGTAGGGGTGGGAGCCGCTGCTGTGCCTTTGGTGACACTGCAGAGCGTGAGTACCGACATCGCGACACTGCTAGGCACGAACAACCAGATCGACTACACCGTTTAAGTTGATGCGATAACGGCCCGGGGCGACACCCCCGGGCCGTGCGTAAGAGGATAAGGAAACATGGGTACTGAACAGGACAAGACGGCAACACCCAAAGACGAGGGCGCGCCCGCCGCGCTCGCGCACGATGACATTCTGTCGGGCGAGTCGCTGGCGCTGCCCGCCGTTGCGGCGGGCGAGCCGGTGCCGGAGGCGCAGGCCGCCATTCCGGGGCTGGAGGACGTGCTGAGCTCGGGCGAGGAGGGTTTCGCCGGCGGGCTGCTCACCTTCGACAGCGAGAGCAACCCCGGCAACACGATTGTCCGCGTCACCTTCGAAGGCGACGCGGCGCGTAATGCTTACGAAGTGGCCACCCTGCCGGGCGTCTTCCCCGACCTCAACAGCCTGCTCGGCCTGCTCGGCCACGACGGCGGCCACCACACCTGAACCAGCACGGTCATTTCCCGTGGCATATACCCCCAGTAGCAAGTAACAGAAATGGCATGGTTCATGCCTAAGTTGATAACAAACGGCTATGTCTGGCAGTTTGCATGCTAAGACAACTTAATATTGAATAATGATGTAAAATTACACATCATTATGGGGTGTCTAGTTAGGCCTCCGAAAACCATGGTATTGACGATGGTGGCCGGGTTTGTCACCATGAATTCATGCACTTTGAAATCCTCGGCGAAATTACGCACCCAGAAACCTTCGCCGTCGGCTCTTCTATCCGCGAAGTTGCGCGCCTCAGAAAGCTATACGGCAAGGGGCGCTGGCGTAAGCGCAAAGGCATCGCCCGCGTCCGGCTCGGAGATGGGTTTGTTCATCTCGCTGAAGTTCACTGGTACGAGGCATCGGGTATCGGAAAGAAAGAGTTCAAGATTAAACGGTTCATTGAAGGGTTCTGAAAATGCGTAAACCAAGCCAACAAATGATGGTTTGCTTAAATAACGAGGGTTATGAAGCTTCGTTGGAAAAGCGAAAGCTCTACGTCGCACTTGCCGACGACGAGGCGGCAAAGCACAAGCTGATCCGCGTCGTTGATGAATCCGGCGAAGACTATCTTTACCCAGCCAGCTTCTTTTCAGTTGTCGAACTGCCCCCGCGCATCCGGCGTGCGGTGCTTCAAGCGGCCTAACATCACAGCCGGTAGCCCGGATGGAGTGGAATCCGGTCTACAGGGTCAGATACCGTCTTGAATTGCAAGTGCTGAGTGATTGAAATTTGCATCAAAGGGTTGTCCTGATTTAATGATCCCGTAAATCAAATGTGCCAGCTTGCGCATGACCGCCCCCACTACGGCCTTGGGGGCTAACCCTGTCGTACTGAGTCGATCACCGAAAACTTTTAGCACGGGGTTGTGCCACCTGGCCACCAAACCCGGCATATACAACGCGCGGCGCAACTCGCTGTGTCCGGTACGACTCATCATCGTTCTGCCCTTGACGGAACTGCCTGACAAGCGTTGTCGCGGCGTGACGCCAATGAAAGCCGCCAACGCCTTGGCATTAGTAAAGCGCCGTACGTCACCCGCATAAGCCAATACCTTAGCCACCGTGACGTCACCAATGCCAGGTATGCTGCCGAGCAATTCGGCATCGTGCTTGAGATCGGGGTGTCGGTCGATATGGTCATTGATGTCGCGCGTAAGCTGCTCAATTTTGTTGTTGAGCCAGTCCAGATGGATTTGGACATCTTGTATCAAGTGCGTTTGCCCACTCGCCAAATACGCCTCCATGCGGTTACTTTCCTGCTGACACATCTCCTTGAGTGCTTGCAGGCGATCTACCCAGCCGCGTAATTCACGCCGCGCAACGGGTGGGGGCGTCCACAGGCTGGGACGCATCGCGACACAGAATCGTGCCAGCAATGCGGCATCGGCCCGATCTGTTTTGTTGCGCGCGAGTTCGCTTTGGGCAAAGCCTTTGATACGGGCCGGATTCACCACGCTCGACTAGCCATTCTGCAAAAGCTTTATGGCCTGATGGCGTGTTGTCAAATACCTTGGTTTTGATTTTGCTGTTGATGAGTAATGCTATGTCGAATTTACGCTTGGCCACATCAATGCCAACTACACAGGCTATTTCGTTCATCGTTCGTACCTTCCTCGTATGCAGGCTCTAGCTGGCTGGCAGCGTGGCCCAAGTTACCGTTCGGTCTAATTGAACGAGAAATGGGCCGCAGCACCTATCTGACCCACAGGCTCTTGCGCCTAAAGTCTAGCCGGTGTCTTGCGGCCCAGCCTGCTCAACACCTCTATTGCAGTGCATTTCGCCGACAGCGTCAATATACGAGGTCTAGCTTAATAGCATCTAATACTACGAAGATAGACCTGACCACAGCCTCTAGTTATTCCAGGGTGTGACCGGGGTGAGTCTCAGCACGCTACTGACGAACGGGAACATTGATACAACGCCGTAATGCAGGTGCCGACCCCCGGGCCGTGCGTAAGAGGATAAGGAAACATGGGTACTGAACAGGACAAGACGGCAACACCCAAAGACGAGGGCGCGCCCGCCGCGCTCGCGCACGATGACATTCTGTCGGGCGAGTCGCTGGCGCTGCCCGCCGTTGCGGCGGGCGAGCCGGTGCCGGAGGCGCAGGCCGCCATTCCGGGGCTGGAGGACGTGCTGAGCTCGGGCGAGGAGGGTTTCGCCGGCGGGCTGCTCACCTTCGACAGCGAGAGCAACCCCGGCAACACGATTGTCCGCGTCACCTTCGAAGGCGACGCGGCGCGTAATGCTTACGAAGTGGCCACCCTGCCGGGCGTCTTCCCCGACCTCAACAGCCTGCTCGGCCTGCTCGGCCACGACGGCGGCCACCACACCTGAACCAGCACGGTCATTTCCCGTGGCATATACCCCCAGTAGCAAGTATTGGGGTTTGAGGTTGGCTGGGAAGTCAAGGCTCCAACCAGTTTTCGAGCTTGAGACCGGGAATTCTGGAGAATTCGCCCATGTTATCGGTAACCAGCGTGAGCCCCTGCGACAGCGCGTGGGCGGCAATCATATTGTCGTTCGCGCCGATGGGTGTGCCAGCCTTCTCCAGCGCTGCGCGAATTTCGCCATACTTCTGGTCGGCGTCCTCTTCCAGCGGTAGCACATTGATTGTTGTCAGCAACTGCCCGATTCTCTCCGACAGGACGGGCGCCCCTTTCTTCGCCGCGCCATAGCGCAGTTCACAGGCAACCACGATGCTGGTGCAAACCGCATCTTCGCTTACGGTGGCGATGCGGCGGGCGACAATACCTGTCGGGTGCTTGATGAGATCAGATAAAATGTTGGTATCGAGCAGGTAGCTATGGCCGGCCATCTCAAATGTCCACAGGTTCGGGAGGCAAATCCTCTATTTTGGGGAAATCCTCTTCGATCGGCTCCCACGTGGCGAGCAGAACCCGCAGCGAGCGATGTTGAACCGGTTCGATAATCAAGCGGTCGCCCTCCTTGCGCAAAATGGCCTCATTGCCCGCCAGCTCGAACTCGCGGGGAATACGTAGCGCTTGGTTGCGACCGTTTTTAAACAGGCGTACGTGGCGTTCGGTGAGCATGGGAGCCTCCGCATGGAGTTATTCGGCATATGCCAAAGCATAGGCTATCAAATTGAGGCTTGGGGGGCAACTGTTTTGACAAAGGCGGATTCAAAAACCAACCGCAACAGTTAATGTTTAGTAGTGGTTTTAGCCAGTTCCACAAATATAAAAGGGAACGCAACCCTTTATTTGCTAGACTCACCGCATGCCCTGCCTCGCCCGCACTGTTTTTGCCCATGTCCCCCATCACATCACCCAGCGGGGTAACCGTCGCGATGTTTAAAGAAAAATAGCGTGGAGTCAGACTGGAGCTGATTTGCTTCCGTTGGTTACGTTGTGGCAATCTATAAACCCATCTTAGTTTTTGCGGTCGGGAGATGTCCATGCCCTTAACTATTGAATCACTTGAAGCCGAGGCGTTGCGGTTGTCCGCAGCCGAGCGCGCGCGGCTGATCGAACGGCTCATCACCAGCCTGGATACCGACCCCGAAGTGGAAGAGGCTTGGGCTGCCGAAGTCGAGCGGCGCCACGCGGAGATCGAGAGCAAAACAGTGGCACTGCTGCCCGGCGCCGAAACGTTGACCAAGCTGCGGGCCGAGTTCAGATGAAGTATTGGCTGCATCCGGAGGCTGAAAATGATCTTCGAGATGCCGCCGAGTTCTACCGGGAGCACGCCGACACCCGCCTATCGCAATCGTTGCTCACAGAGTTTGAGCACGCAGTGAGCATGTTGCTACAACATCCCGGGCTGGGAGCCCTGTGGCGGCATGGCAAGCGTCGTTACCTCATGAGGCGCTTCCCTTATTCGGTTATCTACGCCGTTGTCGGCGCAGAAATGCACCATTCTGGCCATTGCTCACCATAGCCGCCGCCCTGGGTACTGGCGCGGTCGAAAGTAGTTCCTTCGGCAGGTTTCCCCGCTACCGGTTGCGCCGTATGCCGCCCGACGCTGTATCCTCGATCAAAGGCGCTTAAAGGTAGTGCCATTGGGTGTTGTCCCCTTATCCGCCTATCCGCAGCAAGTCACCGAAGCAGTATGCGAGGATAGATGCGAGCACGATTTAGCGAGGCGCAAAAATGGAACTGAAACCGATCAAGAGCAAACGTGATTATAAGGCCGCTCTCGAAGAGGCCGAGGCGCTGTGGACGGCAAAGGCCGGCACTCTCCAAGCCGACCGGCTGGAAGTGCTGACGCTGCTTATTGCCGATTACGAGGCCAGGCACTACCCCATCTCAGATCCCGACCCGATTGACTTTCTGCACTACGTGATTGAAACGCGGGGACTGACCCGCAAAGACCTGGAGCCCTACATCGGTAGCCGTGGACGGGTTGCGGAGATACTGAACCGCACACGTCCGCTTACCCTGGAGATGGTGCGCCGCCTGTCGGAAGGATTGAATATTCCGGCCGATGTGCTGATACAAAAGTATCCGCTGCGCCGCGCGGCATAGCCGCTCCTGCTGCCAAGTCTGGCCCCTGCTGCCGGGCGTCTTCCCGGACCTCAACAGCCTGTGAGCAGCGTCGCTATAGCCCTAGCCGGAGAGGTCTATCTGAAGCTGACAGTCATAGGTGACGTCCTCATCGTGTCTTTCAAGGAGTTATGAGAATATGAAGTGTCCAATCTGCGCGGGGGCTGAACTGGTGCATGACACCCGCGACATGCCCTACACCTATAAAGGTGAAGCGACGATCGTGCCTGCGGTGACGGGTGATTTCTGCCCGGCCTGTGGCGAGGCCGTTCTTGAGATGGGCGAATCGGTGCGTACCAGTGCGTTGATGCTGGAGTTCAACAAGCAAGTGAATGCGGCGATTGTTGATCCAGCATTCATCTAATACCCCGCAGAGGGGGCACCCCCCCCTGCCATGGCGGGCGGCGTATTCCATTGCATTCTATAAAAATTGTGATATATTCAGCAAAAGGCGAGCCTCTTGGTAATGGCAACCGCATGAATAATTTAAAAAAACGCAACCAAGAAATGTCACTATGCCTATTCCTGTGTGGTTCACTTTATCACTTAGCGTCATTGCTGTCGGTCTCGCCCTGGGGGCGCCGGCATACGGACAATCCCTGAAGGAAGCGGTGGAGCAGACGTTGCAGACTAATCCCGATATTCTCATGGACGCTTCGAAGCGGCTTTCCACCGATGAAGCGTTAAAGGGCGCGCGCGGCGGATATTTGCCGAAAGTGGATTTGGGCATGGGAACCGGCAGGGAGCGGAGCAACAACTCGTCGACCTTCGGAAGCGACCTGACGCTGACGCGGCGTGAGGCGTCGCTGACGCTGACACAGATGCTGTTCGACGGTTTCGGCGTGTCGAGCGAGGTCAACCGCAACCGTGCGCGGGTCGAGTCGGCCGCGCACAAGGTCGCGGGAACCTCCGAGCAGATCGGGTTACAGGCGATTGAGGCCTACCTCGAAGTGTTGCGCCAGCACGAGCTCGTGGAGCTCACAAGGCACAATCTCACCGCCCATGATCGCACCCTTAACCAGATCAAGGTTCGCGCCGAAAGCGGCGTAGGGCGCAAGGCCGATTTTGAGCAGATTCAGGCGCGGTTTGGATTGGCAAAGGCCAATTTCACCGCCGCGGAAGCCAACCTGCGCGACGCCGAGACGAATTTTCTGCGCGTGGTCGGCGCGAGCCCGGCGGATTTGTCCAAGCCGAATGGACCCGAACGCAACGTGCTGCCGAAGTCCATGGACGAAGCGGTGCAGATGGCTTTCGACAATAATCCGACTCTGAAATCGGCCAATGCGGATGTCGAGGCCGCCGATGCGCAGAACAAGGCCGCCAAGTCCTTCATGTACCCGCGCTTCGACCTCGAGCTGGGCGCCACTCAAAACGAGGATATGGACGGCGTGCTGGGGGGTAATGATGAGCAGTACGCCATGCTGCGCATGCGTTACAATCTGTTCAAGGGCGGCTCCGACAATGCCCGCGTAAACGAGACGGCGCAGCTGGCCAACGAGGCGCACGAGATCATGCGCCGTACCCAGCAGCAGCTTGAGCAGAGCACGCGGTTGTCGTGGAACGCCAAGGTGTCGGCGAGCGAGCGTCTGCCTTCGCTCAAGCAGCACGCCGATTCCAGCTTGGCGACGCGCGATGCCTATACCAAGCAATTTTCCATCGGTCAGAGGACGCTGCTCGACATGCTGGATTCCGAGAATGAATACTTCACGGCCGGTTCGAATTACGTGAACGGGCAATATGTGGAGTTGTTCGCCAACTACCGCATTCTGACCGACATGGGGCAGTTGCTCAGCGCGCTCGGTGTGGCCTCGCGCGAAGAGGCGATGATCACAGAGCCCCGGTCAAGGGTCGGATCCACCACCAAGAAGCTGCTGCCGTCTTCTGACCGGGGCCTGGTGACCAGCGGATTTGATATGGCGGGCATTCCGGTGAACGACGCGCCGGTGGCCGCGACGGTGACGGCCAGCGGAGCGGAAGACGCCGCCTCGATCACCGTCACGCTCAGCGGAACGGACGTGGACGGCAGGATTGCCAGCTACACGGTCAAGACCTTGCCGACCAACGGGCTGCTGTTCACGGACGCGGCGCTGACGGCGGCGGTGGTGGTGAACGCGGTGTACCCCGGGGCGACACTGTACTTCGTGCCGGCGGCCGACTTCAACGGCACGGCCGACTTCACCTACACGGTCACCGACGCGGAAAAACTGCCGCCGGCAGAGAAGGAGCCAGTCATAATCACGCCGGTGGCCGCGACGGTGACGGCCAGCGGAGCGGAAGACGCCGCCTCGATCACCGTCACGCTCAGCGGAACGGACGTGGACGGCAGGATTGCCAGCTACACGGTCAAGACCTTGCCGGCCAACGGGCTGCTGTTCACGAACTCGGCGCTGACGGCGGCGGTGGTGGTGAACGCGGTGTACACCAGGGCGACACTGTACTTCGTGCCGGCGGCCGACTTCAACGGCACGGCATCCTTTACCTACACGGTCACCGACGATGCAGGCGCCATTGATGCCAGCCCGGCCACCGCCACGATCACGGTGACGGCGGTGAACGACGCGACGGCGCCGGTGGCCGCGCCGGTGGCCGCGCCGGTGACGGCGACG
>JBCKVB010000007.1:0-43726 GCA_038924245.1 Gammaproteobacteria bacterium
AGAAAATTGTATTTACAACAATAAGTTACTATGGTAATTTGGAGTATAACCTGACGACGTTTAGCCTCATGGCTGTAAAATAAAGGCAAAAAACAAACTGTGGACAGCACCAGGAAAAATGCGCTGTTAAAATTATTCAGTAAACCTGCGCATAGCGAAGGGATGGCCGGTATCGCCGTCACGCCGGGCGGGGTCAGCGTGGCACGCATCGTGCGTGAAGGCGGGCGGCCGCGTGTCACGCTGTGCGTGCATCAAGCGTTGCCGGACGAGCGCGATAAATCATTCGCCGCGCTGGTCAGGCAGCACGGGCTTGGCGACGCGCGCTGTGTTGAGTTGCTGGAAGTGAACAGCTACCAGTTGCTGCTGGTGGAAGCGCCCAATGTTACTCCAGCGGAACTCAAGGCCGCGGTGCGCTGGTGCATCAAGGACCTCATCAACTTTCATATTGATGACGCGGTGATTAATGTATTCGATATCCCGTCTCAGAATCTTTCCGAGCAGAGCAAGATGATGTACGTGGTGGTGACGCGCGCGGCCCTGGTGCAGGAGCATATTGCGCTCGCCAGAAACGCCGGTCTGGATTTGTCGGTGATAGATATTCCGGAGATGGCGCTGCGCAATATCACCGCGCTGTTTCCCGAAGACAGCGCGGGCGTGGCGCTGGTGCATCTCACGCCGCAGGGCGGCCACATCATCCTGACGCGCGAGGGCACACTGTATCTGGCGCGCAAGATCGAGCTCAGTTTCGCCCGGCTGTTCGGCGGACTGAAGCCCGCGCGCCCGGATGAGGCGCTTCCCGACGATGTGCAGCACCTGCTGGATAACATCGTGCTGGAAGTGCAGCGCTCTCTGGATTATTACGAGAGCCACTATTCCCAGCCGCCCATTACCAACCTACTGTTCGCCCCCCTGGAGCAGGAGTTGCCAGACGCGATAAATCACGTCGCCAACAGCTTGGGGTTGAAGGTTAAACAGATAGACTTGAATGACGTGCTGCGGTGCGCAACGCCGCTCAGCCAGGATCTGCAAGCAAAGTGCCTGCTCGCCGTGGGCGCGGCGCTGCGTGATGAAACGACGTTTCAATGAGGCGGACAGGATGAACCAGCAGATCAACCTGTATTTACCCATCTTCCGCGGCACGCGGCAGCCGTTTTCCGCGCAGACCATGCTATATGCCTTGGCGGGCGCAGCGGCGGTGCTGATGCTTTACTACAGTTATGCCTCCTGGAGCCTGGGGCCGATGAAGAAAGAGCTGGCGAGCGCGCAGCAGCAGCACAGTGAGGCGCTCAAGCAATTGGAAGTGCTGGGTCAGCAGGCGCAGGCCAATCAAAAAGACGCGGCGCTCGAACAAGAGGTGGTGCGCCTCGGCGCCGAGCGCGATGCGAAGCAGCAGGCGCTCAACAATATTACCGGCGGCGGTTTAGGCAACACCCAGGGTTTCTCGGGCCAGATTGAAGGGCTGGCGCGGCGGCGCGTGGAGGGAGTGTGGTTCACCAACATCAATATTAGCCAGAGCGGCGCCAGTTTTACCCTGAACGGCGGCACCCTGGCCCCTGAGCTGGTGCCGGTATTGTTGCAGGCGCTCGGAAAAGAGCCGGTGTTCAAAGGCATTGAGTTCAAGACCCTGTTGATGGAACGCTCCGAGCAGCAGCCCGGCCGCGTTAATTTCACCTTGCGCACCGGCGATACGGCGCCCGCCGGGCAAGCCGCTCCCCCCGCAGGTGGCGGATGAAGGAGAAACTACAACAACTGCTGGCGCGCATAGATGCGTTCGCGTTGCGCGATCGCATCCTGCTGTTCGCGACGCTGGGGGTTGTCCTGGTTATTGTCTGGAACGGCGCCTTGCTGAGTCCGGTCAATGTGGAAAAGAAGCGCATTACGGCCGAGCTTTCCACTTTGAATCAACAAATCGCCACCGCACGGCAGCAAATACAAGACGCCATGGCCGGAGTGGTGGTGGACGTGAACAAGGAAAACCGGGAACGCGCTGCCGCGCTCAATAAGGAGCTGGCCGATCTCGACCAGCGCATCGGTCAGCTCGCGCTGGGGGCGACGGAATTCACCCAGGTACTGAGCGAGATGCTGACCAAAGAGCCGGAGCTTAAGCTGGTCCGCATAAGAAATCTGGCGAGCGTCCCGCTGGAGGTTTCCATCGCGCCGCAGGCGGCGGGTGGCGCGGGCAGGCTATACAGGCACGGGTTGGTGATTGAGATGGAGGGCGGCTACTTCAGCGCGTTGCGCTATCTGAAGGCCCTGGAGGGATTGCCTTGGCAACTGTCGTGGAGCAGTCTCGATTACAGCGTGAAGAATTATCCGGTTGCGTATATTACCCTGACCATCTACACCCTGGGCCTCACGGAGGGCGCGGTCGGTGTTTGAACGACAGGGAAAAGATACAAGAGAAAAGATACAAGTAAGGAGGATTAGAGTTTTCCTCTTTTCTCTTTTCTCTTTTTTCTTTTCTCTATCCACCGCCCAGGCCGAATTGCTGCCGGCGGAAGGGGAGCTTTCCGATCCCACCAAGCCGCCGGACTATCAGGCGGTCAGCGCCGGGGCTGCCGGTGTCGTCGCCGTTGCCGAGCCGCGGTGGGTGCTGAAATCCACACTGATCTCGCTCAGCCGCCGCAGCGCGATCCTGAACGGGCGGGCGGTCAAAGAAGGCGAGCAGTTGGGGGAAGGGGTGAAGGTGCTGAAGATTCAACCCGGCTCGGTGTTATTGAAAGGCGCGCAGGGGGAATTTTCCGTGAATTTATTATCCGTATCGATTAAGATGCCGGATAAAACTTGGAGTTCCGCCCCATGATTAAGGCCGTTTCGCGGTTGCCGTGGAGATTAGCGCTGGTGCTCGCCATCGCCCTGCCCGGCTGCGCCGTGCCGCCGGAACATGATCGCACCGCGCACGCCATTGAAAAAACCCTGGAAGACGCCGCGCGCGAGTCCGAGGCGCAAGCGCGCGCCAAGGACCAGCCGCCGCGCGAGGTGCTGGATGCGCTGTTGCCGCCGCTCGATGCCGCCAGCCTGCGCGGGCCGGCGGGTGAGCCGCGCTTCGATATCACGGTGAACAATCTCGACGCCCAGGAATTTTTCCTGAGTCTGGTGGAGGGCAGTTCTTACAATGTCGTAGTGCATCCTGAGGTAACCGGCAGGATATCGCTTAACCTGAAGGGAGTCACCATTCCCCACGTCATGGAGACCCTGCGCGACGTGTACGGCTATGATTTTCAGCGCACCGGCTCCACCTTCCGCATACTGCCCGCCACGCTGCAGACGCGCCTGTTCAAGGTGGATTATCTGCGCGTGATTCGCACCGGTCAGTCCCAGACGCGCATCAGTTCCGGCCAACTCTCGGACAGGGTGGGCAGCACCGGCACCCCGGGATCGCCTCAGCAGGCTGCGGGCGCCATTCCCAACGAGGTGAAAACCGAGTCCAAGTCGGATTTCTGGACGGAGCTTGAGACCTCGTTAAAGGCCCTGGTGACGGGAGAAGGCAGGAGCGTGGTGGTGAGCTCGCAGTCCGGAGTGGTGGTGGTGCGTGCCTTGCCCAGCGAGTTGCGCAATGTGGAGCTGTTTCTCAACACCACGCAAAACTCCATCGAGCGCCAGGTGATACTGGAGGCCAAGATACTGGAAGTGGAACTGAACGACGGTTTTCAGTCCGGCATCAACTGGACCACATTGTTTGAGCCCGGCGACAACAAAACCATCACCCTGGGTCAAACAAGCGGCGGAGGAACAAGCGCTGGCGTGGTGAGCGGTGTTTTGGGCGCGACCGGAGTTGTCGCGGGGAGTCCGTTTACAGGCGTCGCCGGAATATTCTCGCTGGCCTTGAGGCTCAACGACTTCAATGCCTTCATTGATTTATTGAAGCAACAGGGCAATGTGCATGTGTTGTCCAGTCCGCGCATCTCCACGGTCAATAATCAAAAGGCACTCATCAAGGTGGGATCGGACGAGTTTTTTGTCACCAAAGGCCAGACCCCCCCCACCTTCAACCCCGACGGCTCGCTAAAGGCTGCCGGGACACCCCCTGAGCTCACGCCCTTTTTCTCCGGGATTGCGCTGGAGGTGATACCGCAGATCAACGAGGACGGCGAGGTCATTTTGTACATCCACCCGACGGTAAGCCAGGTGCAGGAGCAAACTAAGTTGATCAGTGGCATCTCCTACCCGCTCGCCTTGAGCAATGTGCGCGAATCCAACAGCATCGTGCGCGCCGCGAATAATCAGGTGGTGGTGATCGGCGGCCTGATGCAGGATAGCTCGCGCAGCGACAGGGCCGGCCTTCCGGGCGCGGAGGGGCCGCTGTTGGGCAGCCTGCTGCGTCACAAGCGCGCCTCCTCGCGCAAGAGCGAACTGGTGATTTTGCTGCGTCCCACCGTGGTCAAGGACGAGCATCAATGGGCGGACTCGCTGCGTACCACTGCGGAGTCCTTCAAGAGCATCAAGCGTGTTGCTGCGGACGGCGCCCGTGCCGATGAAAATCGTTGAGCTTTCCGGGGACAAAAAGAGCAATGACCTCGTGTTAGCAGGATACTGTTATGTATCTTGAGCACTTTGGCATACGGGAAACGCCGTTCAGGCTCACGCCGGACACCAGCTTCTTTTACGCCTACGATTCGCACATCGGGGCGCTCAACACCTTGCTGGTGGCGGCGCGCAGCGGCGACGGCTTCATCATGGTGACGGGCGAGGTCGGCACCGGCAAGACCCTGCTGTGCCGCAAGCTGCTGGCCGCCCTGCAGCAGGATAATTACGTCACGGCCTATATCCACAACCCTTATCTTGAGCCGGCCACGCTGTTGCTGGCGATTGCCGATGAACTGCACATCCCCTATGAAGACAATTTAAATCAGCATCAACTGCTCAAGCTGCTCACCAGCGCGCTGTTGGAGTTTTCCGCCGCGGATAAAAGTGTGGTGTTGTGCCTCGATGAAGTGCAGGCCATGCCGGTGGAAACCCTGGAAACGCTGCGCCTGCTTACCAATCTCGAGACCGAGAAGCGTAAATTGCTGCAAGTGGTGTTGTTTGGCCAGCCGGAACTGCATGATGTACTGGATCAGCCCTCGGTGAGACAGTTGAAGCAGCGCATCGTATTCTCCTACCGCCTGGAGCCGCTGGACAAGGACGGCGTGGAAGGCTATGTGGCGCACCGCCTGATGGTGGCGGGTTATAACGGCAGACGCCTGTTCGCGCCCGACGTCATTAAGGAACTTCATCGCAGGACCGGCGGCATCCCGCGTCTGGTGAATGTCATCTGCCACAAGGCGCTGATGGCGGCCTATGGGCAGGGCAAGCGCGTGGTGGAACGCGACCACATGCGCGCCGCGATACAGGACACCTTGGGCAACAACGCGCACAGCAACCATGCCCCGGTGACGCGCGGACTTGCCTACTCCGTCCTCGGCATTACCGGCGTATTCATGTTGGCTATCGGCGTCTATTACGGGTGGATGTTAATGCGATGAGCCTCATCAACCAGATGCTGCGCGACCTGGAGAGCCGCCGCGCGCAGGCGCAAGGCTCCGAGCCGAGCGGCGCATTGGATAACCTGCAATGGCCGGCTACGCCGGGCATGTCCGGCAAAGCGCCCGGCGGCCTGCGCGCGGTCAACTGGCTGCGTCTTGGCGGCATCGTGGCGGTTTTTGCCATATTACTATCGGCTTATCTTTGGTATAGCCGCGCTACTCCCCTTAACACGACTCCCGAAACCGTTGTACAGGCGCCTACACCGGCTGTGCCTCCCACGGCACAGCCAGTAACCGGGGGTGAAGTGGCGGAAGAAGCACCTGCCATGCAACAAGCGCCGCAAGCCTCCCCGGAAGATGAAGATAGGGCCGCTCCGGCGCTTGCCGCTCAGGAGGTGCCGGCGGCTGCGGAACCTCCGGCTACGCCTGTCGCCACCGTTGTGGCCGCTCCCCCTGTCGAGTCCACGCCTGTGGCGCAAACCCAACAGGAAGCAAAGCCCGTAAGCACTGCGGGAGCCGCGCCCCCGCGTGAGCCGCGTGTTGCGCGCGCGGAGGGGCAGGCGCCTCCACCCGCGCCGCATATCAAAAAGCCCAGCGTCCAAGGGCCCACTCAGTTGGCCGAGCGCAGCTATCAGGAGGCCGTGGAGGCGCTGCAAAACGGCAGGATTGCGGAAGCCCAGCAAGGTCTGCGTGAGGCTCTGGCGCAACAGCCGCGCCACCACCCAAGCCGCGAACTACTGGCCGAGATTTATCTGAGGAACGGCCAGACCGGTGAGGCGGAAAACCTGCTCGCGGCGGGCGCGATGCTGGATCCGCGCTACACCCTGTTCAGCAAACTGCACGCGCGCCTGCTGGTGGACCGGGGTGACACCTCGGCGGCGCTCGCCGTGCTGGAGGACAAGGCCGCAAGCGCCGCGCAGGACGCCGAATACCAGGCCTTCCTCGCCGCGCTCTATCAACGCATGGAGCGCCACAACGACGCCATCGCCATCTACCGCAAGGTGCTTGCCAGTGAGCCGCGGCAGGGCGTATGGTGGATGGGGCTGGGTATCTCGCTCGAGGCCACCGGCCAGCAACCGGAAGCGCTGGAGGCCTACCGGCACGCGCAAGCCACCGGCAACCTCGCCCCGGCCGTGCTTGATTTCGTCAAGGGCCGTATCTCCATATTGAAAGGGCGCCTCTAAGGATGAATACCCAGGTCACCCCGCGCAAGAAAATCCTCCTCGGCGATCTGCTCGTTGAGCATAAGGTCATTTCATCCGCGCAACTCACCGCCGCGCTCGAGGCGCAGAAGAAAAGCGGGCACAAGCTGGGGCGCGTGCTGATCAACAGCGGCGTGATCGACGAAGACAAGCTGCTCTATTATCTCTCGCGTCAGTTGCAGCTTCCGTTCATTGACCTCAAGCGTTACAAGTTCAAGCCGGAGACCGTGCGCCTGCTGCCCGAAACGCGCGCGCGACGCTTCCGCGCCATCGTGCTGGACGACTCACGCGGCGGCTTCGTGCTCGGCATGGCCGACCCCACCGACATCTTCGCCTACGACGAAATCGCGCGCGTGCTCAAGCGCCCATTGCAGCTTGCCCTGGTGCGCGAATCCGACCTGCTGCGCACCTTCGACACCGTCTACCGCCGGACCGAAGAGATCAGCAGTCTTGCACGGGCGCTGGAGCTAGACCTGGGCGACGCGGTTGACTTCGGTGATCTCACCGCCTCGGTCGGCATAGAAGCTGCGCCCGTGGTGCGCTTGCTGCAATCGCTGTTTGAAGACGCCATACAGATGGGCGCCTCGGACGTACACATTGAGCCGCAAGAAGCCGGCTTGCAAATTCGCGTGCGGGTGGACGGCGTGCTGCAAACCCGGACGCTTGCGGACAAACGTATTGGTGGTGCGCTGACCCAGCGTCTCAAGCTGATGGCCGGGCTTGATATTTCTGAAAAACGCCTGCCGCATGATGGCCGTTTCAGCGTGCGCCTGAAAGAACACACCATCGATGTGCGCTTGTCCACCCTGCCCACGATCTACGGCGAGTCGGCCGCGATGCGCCTGCTCAATCAGGGCGCGGACATGCGCCGCCTGGACAACATTGGCATGCCGCCCGACATGCTCAAGCGCTTCCGCGAAGTGTTGGGGCGCAGTTCGGGGCTGGTGCTGGTCACCGGGCCTACGGGTTCTGGCAAAACCACCACCTTGTCCGCCGCGTTGGCTGAAATCAATGCCGCAGAACTGAAAATCATCACCGTGGAAGACCCGGTGGAATACCGCCTGCCGGGCATCACTCAGGTGCAGGTCAATGACAAGATCGAGCTCACCTTTGCCAGTGTGTTGCGTGCCATGCTACGGCAAGATCCCGACGTGATTCTGGTGGGCGAAATGCGGGATGCCGAAACCGCTGAAATCGGCCTGCGCGCCGCCATCACCGGGCACTTGGTGCTGTCCACCTTGCACACACGCGATGCCATCAGCACGCCGTTTCGCCTGCTTGACATGGGGGCGCCACCGTTCATGATGGCCACGTCGTTGCAGGCCGTCATCGCCCAGCGGTTGGTGCGTCTCAATTGCGTTGAATGCGCTGAGCCCCAGGTTCCCAGCGCACAAGAGCAGGTATGGCTGACCACCATGGTTGAAGCTGGGCCGGCTGTGTTGCCCCAGCGCGGCCGTGGTTGCTCGTCCTGCAACGGCACCGGTTATGCAGGTCGACAAGGGGTGTACGAATGGCTTGAAATGGACGCTGTCCTCACCCAGGCCGCTTCTCGTTCAGATCCGGCCGCTTTCATGAAGGCAGCGCGTGAGCGCATGAAGGGGCACACGCTGGCCCATCATGCGCTGGAGCTGGTGCGCCAGGGGCGTACATCGCTGGCGGAGGCGCTGCGCATCGGTTTTGACGTCTCTGACGACGACCACTATCTGGACGAACAGGGGTAATCCTCAATGGCGGTTTATGCATGGCGTGGGCGCAATGCGCGCGGCGAGGCGGTTCAGGGTCAGCTCGAAGCCATGACCGAAGGTGGGGTGGCGGACCAGCTCATGTCCATTGGCGTGGCACCGGTACACATTGCCATCGCGCCCGAGAAGCCCGACAGCCAGGCTGACAACTGGTTCACCCGCCTCAACCGCAAGCCGGTGGTGGCGAGCGACATTACGCTGTTTTCGCGCCAGATGTACACGCTTCACAAAGCCAATGTGCCCATTTTGCGGGCGTTTGCCGGGCTGCAAGCCTCGGCCACCAAACCGGCCATGGCGGAATTGCTCAAAGACATCCGCTCCAGCCTGGACCAGGGGCGCGAATTGTCGGTGGCGATGGCGCGCCATATCGATGTGTTCGGCGCCTTCTACATTTCCATGATCAAGGTCGGTGAAATAACGGGCCGACTCGCCGAGGTGTTTTTGCGTCTGAACGAACACATGGCGTTCGAGCAGGATGTGCGCGAACGCATCAAGCAAGCCATGCTCTACCCCATTATTGTGATGATCACCATGGCAATTGCGGTGGTGATTCTCAACATATTCGTGATCCCGGTATTTGCCAGGGTGTTTGCCGGGTTAAACGCCGAGCTGCCTCTCATTACCCGCGGGCTGCTGGCCTTCTCAAGCTGGATGTTGAACTGGTGGCCCTGGCTGCTGGCAGCCTGCATCGGTGCCGGGGTGGCGATCCGGGGCTACTTGCGCACGCCGGCCGGGCGCTACCGCTGGGATGCCCGCAAGATCAAGTTACCCATCGTCGGCGATATTGTCCTGAAAGCCACGCTGGCCCGCTTTGCCCGCAGTTTCGCCCTGTCCAGCCAGAGCGGCGTGCCGCTGGTGCAGACGCTCACCGTGGTGGCGCAAACCGTGGACAACGCGTTCATTGGCAGCCGCATCGAGCAAATGCGCGATGGCATCGAGCGCGGCGAGAGCATCACGCGTTGCGCCACCGCCACCGGGGTATTCACGCCGGTGGCGCTGCAAATGATCGCGGTCGGTGAAGAAACCGGTGAGCTTGACTCGCTGCTGTTTGAAATTGCCGACATGTACGAACGCGAAACCAACTACAGCATCAAGGGCCTCTCGGCCACCATCGAGCCCCTCTTGCTGGCGGTCATTGCCGTGCTGGTGCTGCTGCTGGCGCTGGGGGTCTACCTGCCCATGTGGAGCCTGGGGCCGGCCGCCATGGGCAAAGGCGGCGGCTAGAAGTGGCCAAGGACCGGGCATCCCCCCAAGACGTGCCATCCTGGAGCCGTAGGGTGGAGTGGTCTCTGCTGGCCGGGGTGATTGACCATTTGCGTAAAAACGTGGTGACCGGGACTTCATCCGTCTCATTGACGCAACATAATCCGTAACTCCGAGCTAGGAAACGAATGATGGATATACCCAAGATCGAGATTCCAGCGCTGCGCGCCGACGCCACGACCCAGCTCAGCGTGCAGCCGGTGGGCGAGCGCGGCGGCGTGCTGATTGTGGACGACACGCCGGCCAAGCTGATGGCGCTGGCCGCCATCGTCTCGGGCATGGCGCTGGAGATCGTGACGGCAACCTCGGGCGAGCAGGCCCTGCGCCAGCTCCTCAAGCGGGATTTCGCCGTGATCCTGCTCGACGTCAACATGCCGACGATGGGCGGCTTCGAGACCGCCACGCTGATCCGCAGCCGCCCGCGTTCGGCGCACACGCCGATCATCTTCGTCACCGCCGAGGCAAACTCGGAGGCCGAGCGCATCAGTGGCTACACGCTGGGCGCGGTGGATTTCATCTACTCGCCGATCACTCCCGAGATTCTGCGCGCCAAGGTGCGGGTGTTCGTTGACCTTTATACCATCCAGCGCCAGCTCATGCTTCTACGCGAACAGGACCAGTTGCTACGGGCCGAGATAGAGCAGAAGCTGGCGCGCGTGACGCCACGCGAGCGCGAAGTGCTGGACTTGCTGGTTGCGGGCAAGGCCAACAAGATGATCGCCTATTTGCTCGGCAGCAGCCCGCGCACCATCGAGCATCACCGCGCCATAATCATGGACAAGATGCAGGCCAAATCCCTGCCCGATCTGGTGCGCATGGTGCTCTACCTGAGCGGCTGATTCCAATTTCATTTCGAAGATGAAACAAGCCTGTCCTGAGCCCAGTCGAAGGGGCGGCGACGAGCGAACGATAAAGACAGTACATGTAGTACGGCTAGGAGTGAGCGAGGAAGCCAACGCAGTGTCACCGATGAAATGGAATTGGAATGACGGGTCTAATCGCCACCGGCAAGGAGCGGGGCGTGGGTATAACTACGGGGGTATAACTACGGATTTACTGCAGTCCGACAAGGAGTAGATTGAAGACTGCAATGACAGAAAACATATTGTCATCTGCGACACTAATCGGATATATGTTGTAACAGGATCTGAATCTATGATATAATGAATGGCGGGTACTGTTGCTGTTGTATGTCCGATAGCGTGTGCTTTTTATGCCAGGTTGTTTGTGATGTTAATATTTTATCAATATTTTATTTTTTCTAAGGAGATCAAAATGAAAAAAGTACAACGTGGTTTTAGTATGATTGAATTGGTGATGGTGATCGGAATCACTGGCGTGTTGGCCGCGGTCGCGATTCCTCTGTTTGTGGATGTAAGAACGGATGCCCGGCAATCCGCACTGAATGGAACGGCCGATGCGCTGAGTTCTGTAGCGGCCTCGAACTACGCGGCGCGCGGGATGGATATCAACAAGGGCTTCGCCGTGACGAATTGCTCAAATGTGGGAGCCGTCCACGCGGGAGGGGGATTGCAAGGCGGGCTGGATGCTGACGCCTACACCATTACTGTGGAGTCGGTTGCAGCCAACGTTGCGGTGGTCTGCGAGCTCAATACCGTTACTACGCCGGTGCTTACCGCCACTTTCACGGCGACTGGCGTCTTATAGCTTGAGTTGTTGAGTGCTTGGGTTGAAGGACGGTGGAACGCTAGATTGCTGATTGAGCATCCATTCGCCCCGCTCCTGGCCATCAATAATCCATAGCTGAACACGCGAGGGCTTCATGACGAAGCCCTCGCTTTTTTTACTTTCTGCCAATCGTCAGTAGCCGATGCTTGCTGCAAGACCCTCTGAAATGAGTTGATGGTAAAAAGTGCTTCTGGCCCTCGTGAATATTGCGCTGGTAGCTATAAGATAGGTAGCAATCAAACAATTCGACAACCATGACAGCTCATCGCAGCCTGCATGAGGTGACGCCCAGGCTACCCAGCGTGAGCCCGCATCAGCGTGGCTTCACTCTGATTGAGATGATCATGGTGATCTTCATGCTGGGCGTCTTGGCTATGTTTGCCGCCCCGCGCATTTTCTACAGCAATGACTTCAACACGCAGGGTTTCCATGACGAGACGCTGGCGTTGTTGCGCTATGCGCAGAAGGCCGCGATTGCGCAGCGGCGAGTTGCCTGTGTGACCTTTACGGCTACAACGGCAACGCTATCGATAACCTCAAATACTGCCACTACCTGCGACATCGCCTTGACGGGTCCGAACAAGAGCTGTCCATCCGCGTTGCATCCCGGTTCGACAGGGTGTATCACTGCCCGCGGTGGTGTGACGTACAGCAGCCCAGTCCCTGGCGATCTGCGCTTTGACGGCTTGGGGCAGCCCGTCGATAGTGCTGGCAAGGCGCTGCCCCAAGCCGTCAGCATCCAAGTGAACAACATCGCGGCCACCATCAAGGTGGAGGCCTTCACTGGTTATGTTCATAACTAAACCCCGTCAACGCGGCTTCACGCTGATCGAACTCATCATCTTTATTGTGGTGGTGAGCGTCGGGCTGGCCGGTATTCTTTCGGTGATGAACACGGTCGTGAAGTCCAGCGCCGACCCGATGGTGCGCAAGCAGGCGATGGTGCTGGCCGAGTCGATTCTGGAAGAGGTGCTGCAGAAAGAGTACGCCAATCCGGATGGCGGATATACCGGCGCGCCGGACAGAACGCAGTTTGATGATGTGGATGACTACAAGGGTTTGACTGCCCCGCAGATTGAGACCCTATTTGCAGATTCTCGAACCCAAGTGCCCGGATACACGATTGCCATCAATGTGGCTGCTGCGGCAGCGGTGTCCGGTGTAGATATGAAGAGAGTGACCGTGACCGTCAGTCGGGGCAGTGAAAGCATTGCCCTGTCTGGCTATCGCGCCAACTACTAGCCGTTGCAGTACTGTTTGCAATAGATGACCCGTTTGATTCGACGTAATATACTGAAATGACCAACTTCAAGGAACGCAAAGTGGGGATCATCTCTGTGGCCGAAGCGAAGGCTCATTTATCAGAAATTCTTTCCAAGGTTGAGGCCGGGGAAGAATTGCAGATTACCCGCCGGGGGCGCGCCATTGCGCGCCTGGTGCCTGAACCAAAAAGCATCGCCAGCAAGCCTTTTGATTTCGATGCCCTTGCGGCTTTTGTGGACGGACAACCCACCGTCCACGGCAACAGCGTGGTGGACATGCGCGCCCAAGAGCGCTACTGATGGTGGCTTACTTCGACACGTCGGTGTTGATCCCCCTGTTTTTTAACGAGACGGGCACTGCGGCAGGCCGCTTGTGCGAAACAACGAAGGAGCACACGGAAGCGAAGCGTAGTGCGACGCCCCCCGCGTAGCCGTAGGGCCGGATGTTTTTGTCGGAGTCGGAGCGGTAGCGTATGCGGAGACAAAATAGAAGGCATCCGAAACGGCGTCAAGTCATTGTGGACGTAGTGGCGCTCCGCGCTAGTGGAGCGTCGGTACGGACGCAGGACGAACGCGGGCCGCCGCAGGCATACTTGTCGCCATTGTTCGCTCCCGAAATCGGATGGACCCATTTCGGGTTTCGCGAAAAATGGCGACTCTCCGGGCCCGCTCCCGGCTTGCGCACGCCCGATGCATTGCACCTTGCCATGGCGCTTCGTCTGGGTTTGCCAATGGTTGCTTTTGACAAGGCCTTAATCAGCGCTTGCCGGCTGCATGGCGCGCCATATCGGGCAAACGATTGAGCATGGCAGTACAACGTGACCAGCGCGGCTTCACCCTGATCGAATTGATCGTGGTGATTATGATCATGGGCGTGATCGGTGGCGTGGTGGTGGGGTTCATGATAGGGCCGATTGACGCTTATTTCGACAGCTCCCGGCGTGCCGCGCTCACGGATACGGCTGACACCGTGGTGCGGCGCATGGCGCGGGACCTTCGCAAGGCCTTGCCCAACAGCATTCTGAATCCGAACAATCAATGCCTTGAATTCATTCCCACCAAGACGGGCGCACGCTACCGCGCCGATGTTGATGCGGCCGGGAATGGCGATATTCTGAATTTCGCGGTGGCGGACACGAGCTTCGACATGCTCGGCGCTAACAGTGCCCTGGCCGACCAAGCCATCGCCGTGGGTGATCTGGTCGCCGTCTATAACCTGGGAATTCCGGGCCACGATGCCTACAATCTGGTCAATCCCAATACGTCGACCGTGACCGGTGTTGGGGCGGGGACACTGGCGAATGAGACCAAGATCAGTATCAACGCCCGACAGTTTCCGCTGTCCTCGGGTAGCAACCGTTTCCACGTGATTCCAGGGGGCGAAAACGTAGTTGCCTATGTGTGCAATGGCGGCAAGCTGCGGCGCACGGTCAAAGCGTTCGCAGGTGCCCCCTGCCTGGCGACCGGTCCCATCCTGGCCGGCAATGTGGGTTCGTGCAACTTTGTTTATAACGCTGATTTGCAGCGCAACGCGCTGGTTCAGTTGAGCTTCACAATAACGGACAATGCCGAAACCGTCAGTCTGTATCATGAAATCCATGTGAACAATACGCCATGAAACGCATTCATCCCGCACAGCGTGGTTTCGCCGCTATTGCTGCCATCTTTTTGGTGGTGCTGCTGGCGGCCTTGGGTGGCTTCATGCTGACTTTTTCCAACACGCAACAACTTACCTCGGCGCAGGACGTGCAGGGCTCACGCGCCTACTGGGCCGCGCGGGCTGGGCTGGAGTGGGCGGTGGTGGCGATTCCGGCGACGCCCGCGTTATGCCTGTCAACGGTGACGGCAGGTCCGCCGACGGTAGATGGCTTCGCGCTTCAGATTGGCTGTTCCAGCAATACGTATACTGAAGGCGGCACCAGCCCGACGATCTACCGGTTTGAATCCCGGGCCGTCACTGCTGGCAGCGCGGGCTCTGTCGGCTACATCGAGCGCAGCGTCTCAGCGGCTATGGAAAAATGAATCGGATCAACACCACTTTCCTTACCGCATGTCGTATTCACTCACCACGCCTGCAGCGTACAGGAATGACCCATGGCGACGTTCTGCTGCGTAGGCGGATTCAAGTCCCAAGTGCAACAGCGTTATGAATGAAGCGGGCATCAAATTCGGAAAACGGGGCGTCTATCCAATCTGGACTCTGATCTCCGCTAGATCCAATTCCGATAGCGATGTGGAGAATGTGGAATGAAATTCGAGCCTGGCCCCTTTTTGTCTGTAACAAAGCATCTATCTCGAGGTGAAAAACCATGTCAAGGCTCGTCCAGATAATCTTCGCCGTTGTTCTGCTGGGGGCGTTCGCCCCGGCGGCGCAGGCCGCCGACCGGTTCGCGGTCGCGGACACGGCATGGAACACCACTGACACCTGGTCGGCGACCTCGGGCGGCGCGTCGGGGGCATCGGTACCCGTGGCCGGCGACATCGTGTACATCGGCGAGGCGGCGGCGCGAGCCGTGACCATCCCCGCAGGTTATGCCGCAGCCGCCACCAGCGTCGCCATCGGCAACAGCGCGAAAAACACGGCCAATTCGCTGTCACTCGCCGCCGCGGATTCGACGCTCACCACCTCGGGGGCCGTCACGGTCAACAGACCCGGCGGCGGCGTCACCAACACGCTGAACGTGGACGCCGGCGGGGTGTCCGTCGGTGGCAATGTCACCTTGAGCGGCACCGCAACCAATGACGACTACATCGCGCGCATCCGGATCACGACCGGCACCCTCGATATTACCGGTGACTTGGTGTTCGTCACCGGATCGGCAGCAAACAACGTACTCGACATGAGCGGCGGGGCGGGAACGGTCAATCTGCAGGGCGCATTCACAGCGACGGTGGGCACGCTGACGCCGGGCACGACCAGCACCTTCACGTTCAACGGCGCGGCGGCGCAGACGCTCACCGGCGCGACCACGTTCAATAATCTGGTGATGAACAATGCTGCCGGGCTGACCATCAACAGCAATGTCACGGTGAGCGCGGTGTTGACCTTGACCAGCGGCGCAATCGTGACCGGCGCCAACATCGTTATCACCACCGCCAACTGTCCCGGCAGCGTGTCCCGTACCAGCGGACACGTGGCGGGTTTCCTGAGACTGCAAGTTCCCGCCGGGGAGGCGACCTGCGTGCATCACGTGGGAGACAGCACGACCTACCGGCCGATCAGCCTGACATTCCCAAGCACCACCACGACGGGGAATCTGACCGGCTCGGTCAGCCGCGCGGGCGAACATCCCAACATTGCCACGTCCGATCTCGATGCCGCCCAGAACGTCAATCGTTTCTGGACGCTGACCAACGGCGGCGTGGGGCTGGGCGGAGGCAGCTACAGCGCCACGTTCACTTTCGTCGCCGGCGATGTGGACACCAACGCGGCCCCTCTCACGTTCAGGGTGCAGCGCTGGCGCGGGACGAGCTGGTCAGCCCGGGAGACAGCGGGCACACGCACGGCCACCACTACCCAGGCGACCGGGATCACAGCCTTCAGCGACTTCGCGGTGGGCCAGCGCAGGTTTGGTGTCTTCAAAAGCCCCCTGATTTACCGCCGGGAAAATTATTGAAAATAATGCTATACCACTTCTTTCCGGAAAATTTATGCAAACAAAGGGATCAAGTTCATTGTATGACTACCCTACCTCGTCTCACCTGCTCGTGTGCTTAGCCAGGGGCATGCGGAGAAGGGCAGAATAACACGGTTCATAGTCATACAATGAACTTGACCCCTTTTTGATACACAGTAAAACTGACGAAGAACCAAAATTTCCGGCTATACTCTTCCCACAAAATCAACAGGGAGGAACGCGTCATGCAGGCTATCGAGTCGCTGGTTTCCACATTGTCTGGCTGGGTATGGGGGCCGCCCATGTTGATCTTGCTGGTCGGCACCGGTCTCTACCTCACCATCTTGCTCAAGGGCATGCAGTTTCGTGTACTGCCACACGCATTCAAATTGATTTTCAAAAAAGAACACGGCCAACTAGGCGACATCAGCCATTTCGCGGCGTTGATGACCGCGCTGGCGGCAACGGTGGGTATCGGCAATATCGTCGGGGTGGCCACAGCCATTACGCTAGGCGGGCCGGGTGCAGTGTTTTGGATGTGGATGACCGGCCTGGTGGGCATGGCCACCAAATACGCCGAGGCGGTTCTGGCGGTGAAGTATCGCGAGCGGGGCGAGCATGGTATGCGCGGTGGCCCTATGTACTATCTGGCCAAGGGCGCGGGTTTGCCCAAGCTGGCCTGGCTATTCGCGCTGTTTACCGCGCTCGCCGCTTTCGGCATCGGCAATATGACGCAGGCCAATGCCGTGGCCGGGATTTTCCAGTCCACTTTTCATATCGAACCGTGGGTCACGGGTGTGACGCTAATGCTGTTGACCGGCCTGGTGATATTGGGCGGCATCCGTTCTATCGGGCGCTTCACGTCTATCCTCGTGCCGTTCATGATCGTGGGTTATATCGCGGCGGCGATGGTGGTGCTGGCTCTGAATGCGAGCGAAATCCCCAATGCCTTGTCGCTGATTTTCACCCACGCTTTCAACCCAATCGCAGCGGGCGGCGGCTTTGCCGGTGCAGCCGTGGCGGCGGCGATCCGTTACGGTGTCGCACGCGGCGTGTTTTCCAACGAAGCCGGCCTCGGCTCATCTCCCATCGCGGCGGCAGCGGCGCGCACCAAAGATCCGGTCACACAGGCGCTGGTGAGCATGACGCAAACCTTTATCGATACCCTGGTGGTGTGCAGCATGACCGCGTTGGTGATTCTAACCGCCACGCCGTGGACGCAGGGCGTCGGCGCCGCGCAGCTCACCAGCCTGAGTTTCGCGGAAACGCTGGGGACGAGCGGGGCAATCATCGTGGCGATTTCCACCGCGCTATTCGCCTACTCCACCCTGCTTGGCTGGAGCTATTACGGCGAGAAGGCGATCGAATATTTGGCCGGTGCGCGCGCCATCCGCATCTATCGCGTGGTGTTCGTTGCGGTGGTGATCGTCGGTGCCATGATGAAGCTGGAGTTTGTATGGAACTTCTCCGATCTCATGAACGGCATGATGGCTATCCCAAATCTGATCGCACTGCTCATGCTATCCAAGATCGTGAAGCAGGAAACCGACCGCTACTTCAAAGGCTGAGAAGGCAAGCCATGCGCAGCCAGCGCAAAAGGGGGCAAGTCTCCACATGACGGCGCGGGCCCACGCCGGCCAACTGGATAAGGCTGGCGCACCGTACATTTTTCATCCCCTGTCAGTCAGCGTGACATTCGAACGGATGGCTGCGGTGCTCCATGACGTCGTAGAAGATACCTCTGGAACGCTTGAAGACCTGCGGGCAGCAGGGTTTCCTGCCGAGGTGATTGGGGCAGTTGACATCCTCACAAAAAGAAAGGGTGAAGGTCGGTTAGACGCTGCTCGTCAGGCGGCGGTAAATCCGATTGCTCGGGCAGTTAAGCTTGCAGATGTGAGAGACAACATGGATTTGCGCCGCATCGCGAATCCACTAGAAAAGGACTACGCCAGACTGAAGGAGTATGAACAGGTACGAGCTCTACTCGAAGCGGCTGAACCTAAGTGTTGAGGCTGTAGGAAAGCTCATTTTTTATTGCTACAGGCCAGCAAAACGCTGACAGATTTCACAGTAGAATCGCCGCTATACCTGATGACCCATGGCGCGCAACTGCGTCTTGCCTTCCAGGGCCAGCAGAATCATTTCCAGTTCGTTTTCCCACGGGTATTTTTCACCGCTCAAATCGTCGTCCGGTGTGTTCAAGTGATGAAACGGAGCGTCGGCGTACACCTTCACGTGGCGCGTCTCTTCGATGTTCTGGCTCATGTCCGGCCAGCTTTCGTGAAACATGTCCTGCGGGCGCGTGATGCTCCACTCGGCGATTAATTTGTAGTGCGCGGGCAGGTCACGAAACGCCTCCGGCGTGCCGGTCTGCGGGATGCCGGTCGTCTCGTCCACATGATCGGTGTGTACGAAGACGACGAGCTTGGGCGCATGCTTGAGCATGGCGGGGGTGAGATTTTTGCCTGCCGGCATCCAGGATGAGAACGCGACATCGAATGGAAAATCCACGGTTTCGATGCTGAGTTCGCGCATTTCATAGCATGCGCTGTCGTGGAAATCCTTGATCTGGTTCGGCTTGCTCTGCGCGTCGCGTACGCCAATCACCTTCACTCCTTCGCGCGCCAGCAGGCTGCCGATGAAGCCGTTGCCGGGGTGCAGGTCGCACACCACGGGATGCTGCGCGACTTGCTTTATATAATGGGCCAGCGTGCGTATCTCATCGCGCAGCGGGTAATACGGCGCAATCGTGGGGCCAAACAGGCTTGGATCGCGGTCGGGATTGCTGAACACCAGATAATGCAGCGGCAGGCCCTGGATGCGTTCGGCAAAAGGCAGTTCGGTATTCCACGCCAGATGCAGCTTCTGTTGAAACGCAAAAATGCGGTTGAACATGTCATCACCGAACGCTTCCATGTCGCGCAGTTTTTCAAACTTATCCATGATTATCCTGCAGACACTGAAAAATAGATGAGTTGTAATACTAACATGGCGCACACGCCGGCCAGCGCGTCATCCAGCATGATGCCGAAGCCGCCGTGAATTTTCTGGTCACACACGCGTATCGGCCAGGGTTTCCAGATGTCGAACAGGCGGAACAAGATAAAGCCGGTGATGATCCACGCCCAGCCGGTAGGGGCGGCGGTCATGGTGATGAGATAACCCACCACTTCGTCCCACACGATGCCGGGATGGTCGCGCACGCCGAGCGCGCGCGCGGTAACGTGACACAGCCACACGCCGAGTACAAACAACAACACGACAATCAACACGTACCAGATCCAAGAAAAGTTTTGCAGCGCGAGATAGAGGGCGACGCCGAGCAAGGTGCCGAAGGTACCCGGCGCGTAAGGCAGTGCGCCGAGACCGAGGCCGAAGGCGAGAAAATGCGCGGGTTTGCGCCACACGCTGGCGGGAATGTGGTGTTTCATCCGTATATTAAAAGTGCCGGTAGCCCGGCGCAAGGGGAGTAAACAAGCTGCCGTCGGCGCGCAGGCAGCGCAAGCCGGGCGTGGCTTCAACGGCGCCGATGCGGGTGCAGGGGCAGGAAAAATTACGCAGCGCCTGCTGCAAGGCCTCGTGGTTGCGCGGTGGCGCCGTGAAGCACAGTTCGTAATCATCGCCCGCACTGAGCGCGAACTCTTGTAAATTGACACCTGCGCTGGCGAGATCAGCCGGCACCGGCAGTGCATCCAGGTGAATCGTGGCCCCGGCGTGGCTTGCGTCCAGAATATGGCCGAGATCGGCCGCGAGGCCATCGGAAACATCAATCGCGCTGCTGGCAATGCCGCGCAAGGCCATGCCTTCGCGCACGCGCGGCTCAGGGCGGTTGAGCCTGTCCAGCGCACGCTGTGCGTCATGAAGCTTCAGCTTGCCTTGCAGGTGTTGCAGGGCCAATCCCGCTTCGCCCAGTGTGCCGGTGACGTAAATCGCATCGCCCGCGCGCGCGCCGCTGCGCAACAGCGCGGCGCCCTGCGGCAACAGGCCGTGGATGTGCACGGTGATGGAGAGTGGGCCGCGCGTGGTATCGCCGCCGATGAGCTGCGTCCGGTAACGTTCAGCGAGATCGAAAAATCCGTTGCTGAAGGCTTCCAGCCACGGCTCATCCGTCCCCGGCAGGGTGAGGGCGAGCGTGGCGGCAATGGGCTCTGCCCCCATCGCCGCCATGTCGCTTAAGGATACCGCCAGCGCCTTGTAGCCGATGTCGTAGGGCGCCGTGTCTTTTGGAAAATGCACGTCACTGACCAGGGTATCCACGGATACGGCAAGCTGCATGCCTGCCGGGATATCCAGCAAGGCCGCGTCGTCGCCGATGCCGAGCGCGACGTGGGGCACACGAATTTGAGCGGCGCGGCGCGTAAAATAGCGCTCGATCAGTGCAAACTCATCCATGCTCAAGACTGAGTGTACTGCGTCAGAGATAGTGGCCCCTTCAGCGAGCCGCCGGACGGCCAGATGCAAGGCGCGCGTGCGCCGGAATGGCGCGCCCTTCCAAGCACGCAAGACGCCGCAGATGGCCGTCCGGCGGCTCGCCCGCCGGGAGCCTGCCCCAAGCGGCATGACCGCGTTACAGCGCTTGACAAGGGCTTGCCATTGCCTGCGCGCCGCGCCTTGTCCTGCCGCTTGGGGCAGGCTCTGAAGGGGCCACTATCTCTGACGCAGTACACTAAAGTTCCGCTGCGCGCAATTGGCGCGCGAGCTTGTCCAGAATGCTGTTGACGTATTTGTGGCTGTGCGCGCTGCCGAACAGCTTGGCCAGCTCCAGCGCCTCGTTGATGACCACGCGGTAGGGGATATCCGGCCGCTGTTGCAGCTCATAAGCGCCGATACGCAGGATGGCGCATTCCACCGGGTCTACTTCATTAAGCGGGCGATCCAGCAGCGGCGTGAACAGCGCGTCGAGCTCCGTGTGATGCAGCGCGATGTTTTTCAGCAGTTCGTGGAAATAATCCACCTCGGCCTGGCGCAAGTCCTGCTCCGCGACAAACTGCGCGCTGATCTCAGCGCTGTCCTGCCGCGTGACGTGCCATTGATACAGGGCCTGCAGGGCGAGTTGCCGCGCGCGGCTGCGTGCGCGGTTCATGCTTTCGCAGCGCGGCGCGCGCGCGTTTTTTTGCCGGGCTTGGAGGATGCGATGCCGAGTTCACGCTTGAACTGAATCATCTCCAGCGCGGCGAGGGCCGCCTCGGCGCCTTTGTTGTTGACGCCGGGACGCGCGCGCGCGACGGCCTGGCGCATGCTGTTCACGGTAAGCACGCCGAAGCCGACCGGCATGTTGAGCCACCAGGTGGTTTGCAGCAGGCCCTGGATGCAGGCGTTGCAGACGTATTCAAAGTGCGGCGTCTCGCCGCGCACCACCGCGCCGAGCGCGATGAGCGCGTCATAGTCGCCCGTGGCGCTCAGGCATTTTACCGCCAGCGGTATTTCGAACGCCCCCGGCACGCGCACCACGTGGATATGTTGTTGTTGCACGCCGTGGCGTTGTAACGCCTCCAGCGCGCCACTTAGCAGGCCTTCCACTACATCGGCGTTGAAGCGTGCCGCGACGATGGCGATGCGTGCGTCGCGCAGGGCGAAAGCAATTTTAGCGGGCCTGGATTTTTTCATTTGGATGCATTACACACACTGAGCGGCCGGCGATAAACAATAGTTTTTCTTGCCACTTGTCACTTGCTACTTGTCACTTGCTACTTTCGGAGGCGTCACGTACTCCACGATCTCCAGATCAAACCCCGACAGCGCGTGTATCTTTTTGGGCGCGCTCAACACGCGCATCTTGCGCACGCCGAGGTCGGCGAGAATTTGCGCGCCGACGCCGTAGGTGCGGATGTCCGCCGTTGCCTCGTGCGGCGGGCCGCGATGCTCCAGGCGTTGCAAAAGCTCATCCGGCGTTTCGGGTCTGCGCAGCACCACCACCACGCCGTGACTCTGCGCGGCGATGTATTGCAGGGCGGTATGCAAGGTCCAACTGCCGTCCGCGCGTAACATGCCCAGCGCATCGCAGGTGGTGGGCAGATGTACGCGCACCGGCGTCGCCCGGTCCTTCTCGATCACGCCGCGCACTAGGGCGAGGTGCAGTTCGTTGTCTATGGTATCACGATAGGTCACCAGCCTGAACTCGCCGCTGCTGGTGTGAACGCGCGTATCGGAGACGCGCTGCACGGTTTTCTCGGACTGCACGCGGTAACGGATCAGGTCGGCGATGGTGCCGATCTTGAGGCTGTGCGTGTGGGCGAATTGTTCCAGGTCGGGACGGCGCGCCATGCTGCCGTCTTCGTTCAGGATTTCCACAATCACGCCCGCGGACTCAAGTCCGGCGAGATGGGTGAGGTCGCACGCCGCCTCGGTGTGGCCGGCGCGCGTCAGCACCCCGCCCGCCTGCGCCATGAGCGGAAAGATATGGCCGGGCTGCACCAGGTCGGAGGGTTGCGCATGCGGCGCCACCGCGGTGCGGATGGTGTGCGCGCGGTCCTGCGCCGAGATGCCGGTGGTAACGCCGCGCGCGGCCTCGATGGAGAGGGTGAAATTGGTGCCGTGCTGGGTGTAGTTGTCGCTCACCATGAGCGGCAGGCGCAACTCCGCGCAGCGCTCGCGCGTGAGCGTGAGGCAGATCAGTCCGCGCGCGTAGCGCGCCATGAAGTTGATGTCCTCCGGACGCACATGAATCGCGGCCATGATGAGATCACCTTCGTTCTCGCGCCCTTCATCGTCCATGAGGATGACCATCTTGCCGGCGCGGATGTCGGCGATGATGTCTCCCATGCTGCTGAGCGGTGTGCTCATCGGTGCTCCTGCGCCTCGGCGTGCATCAGTCGCTCCAGATAGCGCGCGATCATGTCTACTTCGATGTTGACGCTGTTCCAGGCGGCGAGTGTGCCGAGCGTGGTTTCGCGCAAGGTATGGGGGACGAGGTTCACCTCGAACACGGAGCCGTTCACCGCATTCACGGTCAGGCTCACGCCGTTAACGCAAATAGAGCCCTTCACGGTGATGTATTTCGTAACGGCCGCCGGAACCTCAATGCACACGCGCAGTGACTGCCCGGCGCGCTCACAGGTTAACACGCGGCCCACGCCGTCCACATGTCCGCTGACCAGATGTCCGCCTAACCTCGTCGCAGGTGTAACCGAACGCTCTAAATTGACCGGGCTGCCCACTTTGAGCAGGCCCAAAGCGGTGCAGCGCAAGGTTTCGGCGGAGACATCCGCATAAAAATTACCGCCGCCAAGTTCCGCCACCGTGAGACAAACCCCATTCACCGCGATACTCTCCCCGTCACACAACTCGACGGAAATCAGTTTGCCCGGCAAAATGCCGAGGCGTGCATCAGCGCCCTTGTTTTCCAAAAGCACAATTTTTCCGATGGTTTCAATGATGCCGGTAAACATGTCACGGTTTGGAGCTACCAGGGGTATTTTCAGTCAAAGAGAAGATACCAGTTGCCGGGTATGCCCACAACCGGGAGGGATGAGAATTATCCTAGGCCGGAGAATACGCCTCGGGCCAAGGAGTGCTGCCGTTGGATTATTCCGCCTGCGTTGGGTCTTGATAATCCGCCATCACCGGTGGGGCGAGATTGCCTGTGCTGGCGTTTCCATGATCTCTACATTGTCCACCACCGGCGGCGGGATCGGCTGGATATGGTAGGCCGCCGCCCTGGATTCCACATACTCTTCGATTTGCTCGTCCGTGAGATTGAACAGCCTGTCTTTGCTTGTCCAATCGTCCCGTACATGCCCCATAACTTCGTCGTAGAGCTTGGGATCCCATTGCCGCTCTCCCCCGACGATGAGTATCGGACCGATACGGAGATCCAGTGCGTGATAGATACGATTGAGGTTATCCGCGGCTAATTGGTCTTGGCCATCCCAACTACACATAGCGGTAACATCTACGAGATATTTGTTCAGGTCCATTACGGGTTCTCCTGATGGTGATCGGGTAATGGGTCTGCGTGAGGCAAACCCATTACATGTTGGATTATCAATCTTGCCCGGCCGTTGCGCCCGAATATCCTCCCCGTGAGACTACACCCCGGTAGGGTTCGTTGCAAGACCTTGGACTTTGCCTACTGTTTAGGAGTTGGTTTGGCGATCACGCGCCAGTCACAGCCCACCGCACGCAGGTCAGTAATAGTGAGAGGGACATGTTGATCGAGGCTGGACACTCCCGGCAAGTGAAACAGCCCGCGCCCCTGGTCCCCCAAAAACTTGGCCGCGATATAAATGATACATTCATCAACCAGACCCTGCCCCAGCATGGCTCCGCTCAAGGTAGGGCCGGCCTCGAGCAAAACCTCATTGATCTCATAGCGCTCGGCCAACAACGCAAGCGCCGCGCTTAAATCCACCTTGCCCTCCCGCACGGCGGGAAGACTGACTACTTCAGCGCCCGCCTTAAGCAAGGGCGCTTTCCGTTCTTCCTCCGACACGCACGTAACCACCACGGTTCTGCCCCGCTCACGCAACATCCGCGCCTCTCGCGGCATACGCAGTTTTGAGTCTACGATGACCCGCAGAGGTGGCTGGATAGATGTGGGTTCTAAATCCTCCAAACGGACCGTAAGCCGCGGATCGTCGGCCAGCACGGTGTTGATGCCGGTCATAATCGCCGCGCTTTGGGCGCGCAGGCGCTGCACATCCATGCGTGCGGCCTCGCTTGTGATCCACTTGCTCTCGCCGGACGCCGCCGCGGTGCGCCCGTCGAGCGTCATGGCGAGCTTCACGCGCACGAAAGGCCGGCCCGCGCGCATGCGCATGATGAAGCCACGGTTCAGCTTCTCCGCCTCGGCTTGCATGAGCCCGCTGTCCACTGCGATACCCGCCGCGCTCAACTGCTTTAAACCCTGGCCCGCCACTTTTGGATTCGGATCGGGCATCGCCGCCACGACGCGCGCCACGCCCGCCTTGATGAGCGCCTCGGTGCAGGGTGGGGTGCGCCCGTGATGACAGCAAGGTTCGAGCGTGACGTAAGCGGTGGCGCCGCGCGCGCGTTCACCGGCTTCGTTTAATGCATGGATTTCCGCGTGCGCCGCGCCGGTGCGTTGATGCCAGCCTTCTCCGGCGATCTCGCCGCCTTGCACGATGACGCAGCCGACGCGCGGATTCGGGTGCGCCGTGTACAAGCCGCGCGCCGCCAGTTGCAGCGCGCGCGCCATGAAGGCGTAATCCTGCACCGTCATTTTTTGGCGGGCTCGCTGATCAGCGGCAGTTGGTTTTTCGCCTCCGCGGGGGGTGCGCTTTCCAGGCGCTCGATCTCCTCGCGGAAGGCGCGCACGTCCTGGAAGCTGCGGTAGACCGAGGCGAAGCGCACGTAGGCCACCTCGTCCAGCGCGCGCAACTCGTCCATCACCCACTCGCCCAAGACGCGCGACTGCAGTTCGCGTTCGCCGCTCGCGCGCAGACGCTGCTTGATGCGCTGCACCGCGGCCTCGATCTGGTCGCTCGCCACCGGGCGTTTCTCCAGGGCGCGCATCATGCCGCCGCGCAGCTTGTCTTCGTCGAAGCTCGCGCGGCTGCCGTCGCGCTTGATGATGCGCGGCACGCTGAGTTCGGCGGACTCGAACGTGGTGAAGCGCTCGCTGCACGCCAGGCATTCACGGCGGCGGCGCACCTGGCTGCCTTCGCTCGCCAGGCGCGAGTCCACCACCTTGGTGTCTTCGGCTCCGCAGAAGGGACAGCGCACGGATTGATCTCCCCGGTGTCAGGAGCGGCTAATGGCCGTACACCGGCAGGCGATGGCAGATGTCGAGCGCCTGCCGCTTGACGCGTGCGATCACGTTTTCATCAGCGATGTTGTCCAGCACGTCACAGATCCAGCCCGCCAGCGCGCGTGCGTCTTTTTCATCAAAGCCGCGCGTGGTGATGGCGGGGGTGCCGATACGGATACCGCTGGTGACAAACGGCGACTGCGGATCGTTCGGCACGGCGTTTTTATTCACCGTGATATTCGTCTTGCCCAGCGCGGCCTCGGCGTCTCTGCCGGTGAGGCCCTTGTCCACCAGGTCCACCAGGAATAAATGGTTGTCGGTGCCGCCGGAGATCACTTTATAGCCGCGCTCGATCATGGTCTTGGCCATGGCGCGCGCGTTGTCGAGCACCTGCTGCTGATAGACTTTAAATTCCGGGGCGAGCGCCTCCTTGAAGGAGACCGCCTTGGCGGCGATCACGTGCATCAGCGGCCCGCCCTGGATGCCGGGGAACACGATGGAGTTGAGCTTCTTCTCGATGTCCGGGTTGGCGCGCGCCAGGATGATGCCGCCGCGCGGCCCACGCAGCGTTTTGTGCGTGGTAGAGGTGGTGATGTCCGCGATGTTCACCGGGCTCGGATACACACCGGCGGCGATCAGGCCCGCCGGGTGCGCCATGTCCACGAACAGATACGCACCGACGCTGTCGGCAATCTTGCGAAAGCGCTGCCAGTCCACCACGCGCGAATACGCGGAGAAGCCCGCCACGACCATCTTCGGCTTGTGTTCCAGCGCGAGCTTTTCGACCTGGTCGTAATCAATTTCGCCCGTCGCCCCGTTCAAGCCGTACTGCACCGCGTTGTAAATCTTGCCGGAGAAATTCACCTTGGCGCCATGCGTGAGATGCCCGCCGTGCGCCAGGCTCATGCCTAATATAGTGTCGCCGGGGTTGAGCAGCGCCATGTATACCGCGGCGTTGGCCTGCGAGCCGGAGTGCGGCTGCACGTTGGCGTAATCCGCGCCGAACAGTTTTTTCACGCGCTCGATGGCAAGCCGCTCGGCGACGTCCACGTGCTCGCAGCCGCCGTAGTAGCGTTTGCCCGGATAGCCTTCCGCATATTTATTGGTGAGTACCGAGCCCTGCGCCTCCAGCACCCTGGGGCTGGCGTAATTTTCCGAGGCGATCAACTCAATGTGATCTTCCTGCCGCTGGCTTTCCGCCTGGATGGCGTTCCACAACTCGTCGTCAAAACCGGCGATTTTCATACTTTTGCTGAACATGGGCTTCCCTGAAGTAAAAATGCTAAGAATAACCGATTTTACCCCCCATTTCGCGGCCCCGGTGGCACAAAGTGCGGAGAGAGGCGTCTTGCGCTACACTTAAAGCCGGACTAAAACGGCGGCCATATAACCGGCCAAGGAGTGACCCATGATGCAACGTATGTATGTGTGCCTGCAAAACCGTATCCCCGCCTGGATCATCTCGCTCATCATCGTGCTGATACTTTCTGCGTTTACCTTCAGCCCGTTTGCCATGATGGCGGCGGGGGTGCTCTGGAGCCTGTTGTACTGGCTGGTTGCGCTGCTGTGGTGTTTGTTCAAGGCCTTGAGGCCTCCCGGCGCGGATGCGGAACGGCAAGAGTGACCCGCCGGGATTCATCATTACCGGTGTGATTGGGTTAAACTTGGACCCGATCCGAAGTTAAACCTTGTCGGGAGACAGCATGACCCAGCGCAGCGCGGTAATTGCAACCAGTAAAGGAACCATCCGTTTCGATCTGTTGGAGACGGACGCGCCCAAGACCACGGAAAACTTTATCACCCTCGCCGGGCGCGGCTATTACGAAGGCTTCATGATTCAGGGCGGCGACCCGACCGGGACCGGGCGCGGCGGCGATTCGGCCTGGGGCGGGCGCTTTGACGATGAGATAGATGCGAAATCAGAGCTCTACAAGCAAGGGTATAAGGCCGGCGCCGTGGCGATGGCCAACGCGGGGCCGGACACCAGCCGCTCGCAGTTTTTTATCGTGCACGCGGACTATCCGCTGCCGCCCAACTACACCATCTTCGGGTGCGTCACCGAAGGTCAGGAGGTGGTGGACGCCATCGCCTGCGTGGCGCGCAACCGCAGCGACAAACCCGTCGAGCCGGTGGTGATGGAAAAGGTGACTATAGTTTCTTAACGCTGAGGCTTTCCACCAAGGCCTCCAGCACCGCCGTCCAGGCCTGGGCGATGTTGGCGCGATTGTAGCCGCCCCCGCCCAGGGCGAGCAGGCGTCCCTCACAACACTCCCCGGCAATCCCGCACAAGCTCGCGGCGGCGTGGCGATGCGCCCCGGCGCTGTAGCGCAGGTGGGTGATGGGATCATCGGCCAGGCTGTCAGCGCCGCATTGGAAAACGATAAATTCCGGCCGCGCATCGCGCAGGAAGCGCTCCACGCGCGGCCAGGCGGCGAGAAAATCCTGATCGGTCGCGCCCGGCGGCAGCGGTATGTTGAGCTTGGTGCCCGCGGCCTCGCCGCCCCCGGTTTCCTCCGCGCGGCCCGTGCCGGGGTACAAATAGCGCCCGTCCTCGTGCAGGTCGGCGATGAACACCTCCGGGTCGCCCTCGAAGGCGTAGAACACGCCGTCGCCGTGGTGCGCGTCTATGTCCACGTAGGCGATGCGCTTGAGGCCGTACTCCGCGCGCAACGCCTCGATCACCACGCCGCAGTCGTTGAACACGCAAAAGCCCGCCGCGCGGTCGCGCCGCGCGTGGTGCAGCCCGGCGATGGGCACGAAGGCGCGCTGATGTTCCCCGCGCAGGATGCGGCGCATGGCGTCGAGCGCGGAGCCCACCACCGTGGCCGCGGCCTCATACACGCCGGGGAACGCGGGCGTGTCGCCGTAGTCGAGAAACCCGTGTCCGGTTTGGGATTGCGCCTTGACGCGCTCCACGTAGTCATGGGTATGGAAGCGTTCGATTTCTTCTTGAGCCGCCTGCACCGGCGCGCATACGGTGACGCGCTGATCCAGTCCCAGCCGCCGCGCCTCGTTCCAAAACGCGTCCTGCCGGTCGGGGCCGAACGGGTGGCCGTGGCCGAAGCCGTAACGCGCCAGCGCCGCGCCGATAGTCACGCCTACTTGGCTCATCGGGCGTCAGTGTACCACCCCTGAAAATAACCGTTGACAAGCCTGTGGTATTTTGTTTTAGTAGCGCCACTTAAATCACACAGGAGCAAGACACCCAAATGTTACGCATGCTTGAAGAACCTCCCGGTAGTAGCCAGCCAGCCAATCACCCCCTCCGATGGGAACGACCTTCCCCCGCCGTTGAAAACCTGACGCTGCATGTCAATAAAAGCTTCCCCAACCGCTACCTCGCCATAGAAGGCCACAAGCTCTACCCCTTCACCGCCGACGTCAAGCCGCTGTTCGAAGATTACCAGCGCCGCGCCCAAGTCCCGCTTTCCGATTACACCTTCGCCAACAACATCATCTGGCTGACCCAGAAGAGCGGCTTTTACCAGATCATCGAAGATTGCTGCTGCCTGTTCAGCCTGACCGGCGACGGGCTGACCATGCTGCTGCCGCCGCTGGGCGCGCCGCAAGACCAGCATAACGCGCTCGCCGCCTGCTTCGAGATCATGGACGGCTACAACGCCACCCCCTATCTCGGCAAGGTGGAGTTCGTGTACCGCGATTTCCTCCGGGCGCTGAACCTGGAGGTCGAGACCCCGTTCCCCGCCGTGACCAATGACTGGCTGGTGGAGCGCGCGCTGCCGGATTACATCTACACTACCTCCGACCTGATCGAGCTCAAGGGCAACGCCTACAAGACCAAGCGCAACGAGATCAACCAATTCCGGCGCAGCTATCCCGATCACCGCATGGAGCCGGTGGGGCGCGAGCACTGGGACAGCATCCGCGACCTGGTCAACCGCTGGCTGCAAGAGCGCATCAAATACCTGCCCGCGCAGGAGATACCCAATTTTCTCTGCACCGCGGAGCTGGAGCGCACCGCCATCAACCGCGCGCTGGAGCACTACGAATACCTGCAACTGGACGGCCTGTGCCTCATCATCGGCGGGCGCATCGAAGGCTTCACCTTCGGCGAGCGCATCACGCCCGACGTGGCGAGCGTGCTGGTGGAAAAGACCAACTTCACCATCCAGGGCTCGGCGCAATACCTGTTCCGCGAATTCGCCAAGACCTACCGCGACTGCACCTTCATTAACGTCGGTGATGATTTAGGCTTGGAGAATTTGCGCAAGGTGAAGATGAGCTACCGCCCGGCGCTGTTTGGCGAGAAGTTCACCTTAAGCCGTTACAGTGTTCAAGGCTGAGCGCGCCGCGCCCGGCGCGGTGGTTGAATATGGCGCGGCGGCTGAATATGGCGGCGCGGAAGAGCAGGGCGCTGCGCGCCGCGCGGGAATACGCGCCGCGCGGATCACCGATCTGGATGCTTTAGTCGAGATGGAGCGCCACTTCCCCGGCGACCGCCTGTCGCGGCCAAGTCTCCGCCGCCTGCTGCACAGCAAAAGTGCGGAAGTGTGGGTGTATGAAGACGATGGACGCGTGGCGGGCAATGCGGTGCTGTGCTACCGGCGCAATTCGACACGGGCGCGGCTCTATTCCCTCGTCGTGCATCCCGATTACCAGGGGCGCGGCATCGCGCGCGCGCTGCTCGGCAGCGCCGGGCGCGTGGCGGCAGAGCGCAACTGTCGCACCTTAAGCCTGGAAGTGCGCACCGATAACGCGCCCGCCTTGCGCCTGTATCAGAAGGCGGGTTTCCAACTCATGCGGCGGATCGCCGATTACTACCAGGATCACGCCCCGGCATTGCGTCTGGAGAAACCGATAGCAAGCGGCATGTAGGTCGTTCCGGCATCCTGCCCGTCTCTCCCGTGCTGTACAGGGACGTACGAATGTCGCGGGAGGCAGGACGCCGGAAGCGACCGACACTGACACATCTCTGTGTGGCGCAAGCAGTAATAACAAGCCTTAATATCAAGTATGATAGCCGTCTTATCACTTGCTACTTGTCACTTGTAACTGCCTCTATGCAATATATCTACACCATGAACCGCGTCGGCAAGGTGGTGCCGCCGAAACGCGAAATCCTCAAAGACATCTCCCTCTCCTTTTTCCCCGGCGCCAAGATCGGCGTGCTGGGCTTGAACGGCTCCGGCAAATCCACGCTGCTGCGCATCATGGCGGGCGTGGATCAGGATTTCATCGGCGAGGCGCGTCCGCAGCCCGGTATCCGCATCGGTTTCCTCTCGCAGGAGCCGCAACTCGACCCTGAAAAGGACGTGCGCGGCAACGTGGAGGAGGCGGTGGCCGAGACCAAGGCGCTGCTCCGGCGCTTCGACGAGGTGAGCGTGCGCTTCGCCGAGCCGATGAGCGACGACGAGATGAACAAGCTGCTCGATGAGCAGGCGAAGCTGCAAGAAAAAATTGACGCGGCGGGCGCGTGGGAACTGGATCGCACCCTGGAAATCGCCGCCGATGCGTTGCGGCTGCCGCCGTGGGAGGCCGATGTGAATAAGCTCTCCGGCGGCGAGAGGCGGCGCGTGGCGCTGTGCAAGCTCTTGCTCTCCAAGCCCGACATGCTGTTGCTGGATGAACCGACCAACCATCTCGACGCCGAGTCGGTCGCCTGGCTGGAGCGTTTTCTGCACGATTATCCAGGCACTGTGATCGCGGTCACGCACGACCGTTATTTTCTCGACAACGTCGCGGGCTGGATTCTGGAGCTTGATCGCGGACATGGCATTCCCTGGCAGGGCAATTATTCCTCGTGGCTGGAGCAAAAGGAAAAACGCCTGGCGGTTGAGGAAAAACAAGAGACCGCGCGCCAGCGCGCCATGAAGGCGGAACTGGAATGGGTGCGCAGTAATCCAAAGGGGCGCCACGCCAAGAGCAAGGCGCGCCTCGCGGCGTTCGACGAACTCTCCGCACAAGACGTTCAGAAACGCAACGAGACCAAGGAGCTGTACATCCCCCCCGGCCCACGCCTGGGCGATCTGGTGATCGAGGCCAATGAGTTGCGCAAATCATTCGGCGAGCGCGTATTGATAGATAATTTGAGCTTCAATCTGCCGCGCGGCGGCATCGTGGGCGTGATCGGCCCCAACGGCGCGGGCAAGACCACCTTGTTCCGCATGCTGGTAGGCCAGGAAAAGCCGGATGCCGGGACGCTGCGCGTGGGCGAGACGGTGCAACTGGCCTATGTGGATCAATCGCGCGACGCGCTGGACGGCGGCAAGACCGTGTGGCAAGAACTCTCCGGCGGCCTGGACATGATTACCGTGGGCAAGTTCGAGATGCCTTCGCGCGCCTACGTGGGGCGCTTCAACTTCAGGGGAACCGATCAGCAGAAGCTGGTGAAGGACTTGTCCGGCGGCGAGCGCAACCGTTTGCATCTCGCCAAATTATTAAAAAGCGGCGGCAACGTGCTGCTGCTCGACGAGCCGACCAACGACCTCGATGTGGACACCCTGCGCGCCCTGGAAGAAGCGCTGCTCGACTTCGCCGGCTGCGTGGTGGTGATCTCGCACGACCGCTGGTTCCTGGACCGCATCGCCACCCACATACTGGCCTTCGAGGGCGAGGGCGTGGTTAACTGGTTCGAGGGCAACTACGCCGACTACGAGGCCGACCGCCACCGCCGTCTGGGCAGCGACGCCGACCAACCGCATCGGTTGAAATACAAGAAGCTCGCGGGGTAATACCGATGCCGGTATTGCCAAGATTATCGTATTACGATAACATGATACCATGATCGCTGGTTTCGGGAATAAGCTCGCCGAAGATCTGTTTCTAGACCGGCGTAGCAAAGAAGTGCTGTCATTTCCGCCAGATGTAAAGCGTGCGGCACGCAGGAAACTGCACTATCTGCATGACGCCACCGAACTGGTGGATTTGCGTGTACCGCCTGGTAATCGGCTTGAGTCATTAAAAGGCAGCTGGAAGGGTTATTATTCCATTCGCATCAATAATCAGTGGCGGGTGGTCTTCAGGTGGCAAGAGAGTAACGCGCACGATGTGCAGATTATTGATTATCATTGAAGCTTGATGGGGAGGATGAACATCATGCGGCAACCCATAAATCCGTTTCATCCGGGAGAAATTCTTCTGGAGGAATTTTTAGCGCCTGCGTGTATTACTCAATCCGCCTTTGCTAAAAAACTGGGATGGACAAAGGCAAAGTTGAACGAGATCATCAGGGGCAAGCGGGGCATTACCGCCGAAGCAGCTCTGGATTTGTCCCATGTGTTAGGTACCTCTGCGAAACTGTGGATGAATCTCCAAGCTACGTATGATCTCGATCAGGCGCTAAAACGAAGCAAGGTGTTGAAGTCCAGAAAAGCGGCGTGAGCGCAGTGGACATTAATGAGCCAGGTGTGCGATGCCCGTAACCATTCCCGCTGATTCCGCCGGTCTGGTCACGCCGCAGACGCTGCGTTTCAGCGAGCCGCTGGCGCTCGACTGCGGGCGCACGCTCGACGAGTATCAACTCGTCTACGAAACCTACGGCGAATTGAACGCATCGTGTTCCAACGCGATTCTGATCTGTCACGCGCTGTCCGGCGATCACCACGCGGCGGGTTATCACTCGCTGGACGATAAAAAACCGGGCTGGTGGGACTCCTGCATCGGTCCCGGCAAGCCGTTCGATACGCGGCGTTTCTTTGTGGTGTCGCTCAACAATCTCGGCGGCTGCAAGGGTTCCACCGGGCCGGTGAGCGTGAACCCCGCCACCGGCAAGCCGTATGGCCCGGACTTTCCCATCATCACGGTGCGCGACTGGGTGCGGAGTCAGGCGCGTCTGGGCGAGGCGCTCGGCATCAAGCAATGGGCGGCGGTGATCGGCGGCAGCCTGGGCGGCATGCAGAGCTTGCAGTGGGCGATGGATTTCCCGCAAGGTCTGCGCCACGCGCTGGTGATTGCCGCCGCGCCTAAGCTCTCCGCGCAGAACATCGCTTTTAATGAGGTTGCGCGCCAGGCCATCATGTCCGACCCGGATTTTCACGCCGGTCATTATTATGAACACAACATGGTGCCGCGCCGCGGGCTCATGCTGGCGCGCATGCTCGGCCACATCACCTATCTTTCCGACGACGCGATGCGCGCCAAGTTCGGGCGCGAGCTGCGCGAAGGCAAGCTCGGCTTCGGTTTCGACGTGGAATTCCAGGTCGAAAGCTACCTGCGCTATCAGGGCAAATCGTTTGTCGAGCACTTTGACGCCAACACCTATTTGTTGATGACCAAGGCGCTGGATTATTTTGATCCCGCCGCCGATTTCGATCACAATCTGTCGGCGGCCTTGAAGCAGGCGCAGGCGGGATTTCTGGTGCTGGCCTTCACCAGCGACTGGCGCTTCCCGCCGGTGCGCTCGCGCGAGATCGTGCGTGCGCTGCTCGATAACGACCACGACGTGAGTTACGCCGAGATCACCTCGCACGAAGGGCACGACGCCTTCCTCATTCCCAATCCGCGCTATCAGGCGCTGCTCTGTGCCTATATGCAGCGCGTGGTCGAAGATGCGGGTGTGTCATGACCCGGCGTCCACCCACCCTGCGTCCCGATCTTGAGATCATCAGCGAGTGGATCGCGCCACAGAGTCGCGTGCTCGATCTCGGCTGCGGCGACGGCGCGCTGTTGTCCTACCTCAACCTCACGCGCGAGGTCACCGGCTACGGCCTGGAGCTGGACGAGGACAAAATCCAGAAGTGCATCGAGAACAAGGTGAACGTGATTCAAAGCGACCTCGACGCCGGCCTGGCGGGGTTTTTTGACGCCGACTCTTTTGATTACGTGATCCTGTCACTCACCCTGCAGGCGATACGTTACCCGGAGCGACTGCTGGATGAAATGCTGCACGTGGGGCGCGAGGGCATCGTGAGCTTCCCCAATTTCGGTCACTGGCGCAATCGCCTGCAAATCGCGCTTGGCGGACACATGCCGGTGTCGCGCAACCTGCCCAATGACTGGTACAACACGCCCAACATTCATCTGTGCACGCTCAAGGATTTTGAAAACCTGTGCGCGAAAAAAGGCATCGTGGTTTTGCAGCGTAGCGCGGTGGATCAGGCGCACCACACCAGTTTGGGGATGAAGCTGCTGCCTAATTTGCTGGGCGAGATTGCGCTGTATCGTTTTCGGCGCAAGCCGAATTGACCGGGCTGCCGCCCTCCAGGCTGCTGATGCGCGCGCGCATGCGCCACAACAGCCACAACCCAGGCAGCGCCGCGAGCGCGGTGATGAAGAAAAAAGTCACCCAGCCAAATTCATCTGCCAACAGTCCCGCGGGCGGGCCCAGGTATTGCCGGCCGAACGCGGACAGCGCGGAAAACAGCGCGAATTGTGTGGCCGTGTAACGGTGATCGCACAGCGTCATGAGCAGCGCCACGAAGGCCGCCGTGCCCATGCCGCCGCTCACCTGCTCAAACACCACGGCGGTGACGAGCAGCACGTAACTCTTGCCCACCCACGCCAGCGCCATGAAGCTCAGGTTGGAAACGGCCTGCAAGATGCCGAACAGCATCAGGGCGCGGTACAAACCGAGTTTCGGCAGCAGCGCAGCGCCGACTAAAGCGCCCAGGATCAGCGCCAGCAAACCCATCCCCTTATTGACCGCGCCCACTTCGCTCAAGGAAAAGCCCACGCCGCGCAACAGAAAGGCGGTGCTCAACGTCCCGGCGAAGGCATCGCCGAGCTTGTACAGCACGATCAACAACAGTATCCACATCGCGCCCGTGAGCGAGTGAAGCGAAACGAAGGCTTTTATCGGCCCTGTCACCGCCTCCTGCAAGGTGCGCGGCGGAATGATGCTCCCATCCGGCTCCGGGCCGAGCAGTGTGGCGAGGACGCCTACTATCATCAGTCCCGCCAGGATGAGATAGGTAGTCTGCCAGCCGAAGTGGTCGGCCATGATCAGCGCGCCCGCGCCCGACACCAGCATGGCGATGCGATAGCCCATCACCGACACCGCCGCGCCCGCGCCGCGTTCCACAGGCCGCAGTACGTCGGCGCGGTAGGCGTCGAACGCAATGTCCTGCGAAGCGGAGGTGAAGGCGACAAACAGGGCGAGCGCCGCCAGGGCCCACAGCCCGTGTTGTGGTGAACCCAGTCCCATCGCCGCAATACCCAGCATGAGTGTAACCTGCATGGCGACTATCCAGCCGCGCCGCCGCCCCAGCCAGGGCGGCACAAAGCGATCCATTAACGGCGCCCAGAGAAATTTGAGCGTGTAGGGCACCCCCACCAGCGTGAAGATGCCGATGGTTTTCAAGTCCACCCCCGCGGTCGTCATCCACGCCTGCAGCGTGCCGCCGGTGAGCGCGAGCGGCAGCCCCGATGCGAATCCGAGCAGTAGCACCACGCCCACGCGGCGGTTGGTGAAAATGGTGAGATAGTCTTTAAGCGTCATTATTATTGAAGTGCTATTCCCGGTAGCCAGTATCGCAAATCAAGAGGAGTTTGCGCACGATCCGGCACGCTACGCATATTACCTGAAAAAATAGGGATGCTAATCTGTCGCCGTGATTGAGGTTGTTGAGGACGGGCACGGCGGCACTTACCCATGGACTATACCGTGAAGATCGCGAGTGTGGTGTTTATCGCCCTTCCTTATTGATAGCGGCCATGCTTGCCTATCCGATGAAAAGATGATATCAATGATATCACATTGGATAGCCCGAGGGTTAAGATATGGCTAATTTACTGGTTCGTAATCTCGATGATCCGCTGGTTCAAGCATTGCGGGAGCGTGCCGCAGCACATGGTCGCAGTGTGGAAGCAGAACACCGGGCGATTTTGGCGGAGACATTATTGCGGCCAAAAAAACGTTCGTTTGCCGAAGTCTTGAGCTTGATGCCCAACGTGGGGCGTGACGAGGACTTTGCTCGCGTGGACGATAAAGAGGCTCCCGCTCATGTATTTGGTTGACACCAATGTCGTAAGCGAGGCCCGCAGGAAGAAAAAAGCGAACAAAGGGGTACGGCAGTTTTTTAGAGCAGCGCAACAGTGCGGCTCGCCTGTGTTTATCTCCGCCATCACAGTAGGCGAGCTACGGCGCGGTGTAGAGTTGCTTCGTCACCGTGGGGATAAAGAGCAGGGAGATAGTCTGGAAAAGTGGTTGCAAACCATCGTGACCGATTATGCAAACCTGATATTGCCTATTGACCAGGATGTCGCTCAAGTATGGGGCAAGCTGCGAGTGCCGCACCATGAGCATGCCTTGGACAAACAAATTGCTGCCACGGCCTTGATACACCAGCTTATGCTAGTAACTCGAAACGTGAGCGATTTCAAGGAAACCGGGGTTGATCTGCTCAACCCCTTCACAAATGACCACTAACTCCGACCCAAAATCAAAAGAGAACAAAGAACAAAGGGGTCAACGCGACCCCATGTGCCGCGCAGGCGCGACCCCTGATGGATATAAAGTATAGGCCTGACCCCGATGACCCCCGGCCGCCAGTGCCGCGCCATCACGCAGGTGCAGGTGCCAGTCGTCGGGGCGGGTGAGTGTGAGCCTAGTCGTCATCGCGCAGTGTTTCCATGCTCGTCAAATTTCCCGCATAATCCACTTTGATGTGAAAGTCTATTGGGCGGCAGCACACGCGGCAATCTTCGATGATGTCCTGATCTCCGGCCGAGACATCAATTTCGATCTCAAATCGCTCCCCGCAATAAGGACATTTTATCTTGCGTGATACAAGCATGTATTTAGTTTAACAGAGCCAAGAAAGCGTGACTGCGAAAAATGAAATAAATCTCACGGCATCAGATCTGGCGCGGTTGCGCGATATCGTGAGCCGCGCGGCGCGTGAGGAACTGCTGCCGCGTTTTGCAGGCTACCTGCGGCATGAAAAGGCGGACGGGAGTACAGTGACCGAGGCAGATTTTGCCCTGCACCATCGCTTGCAGGATGAGCTTTCACAGCATTGGCCAGACCACGCTTTTCTCAGTGAGGAGATGACGACGGAGCAGCAACAGCAGCAGCTGACGCAGACCGATGGCGGTTTGTGGTGTCTCGATCCGCTGGATGGCACCACAAATTTTGCCGCCGGTATTCCATTTTTTGCGGTATCACTTGCGCTGCTGGTGGCGGGCGAAGCGCGTGCTGGCATTATTTACGATCCGGTGCGCGATGAGATTTTCAGTGCATGCAAAGGCCAGGGTGCGTGGCTGAACGGTGAGCGTTTGAGCGCGTCGCCCGAACAGCGAAAATTAAAGCAGTGTGTGGCCGTTGTGGACTTCAAGCGTCTCACTGCGCCGATGGCGGAAAGGCTCGTGCGGCAGCCACCCTATTTGTCGCAGCGCAATTTCGGCTCCGTAGCGCTGGAGTGGTGCTGGCTCGCGGCCGGGCGCTTTCACGTCTATCTACATGGTGGACAGAAGTTATGGGACTACGCCGCAGGCAGTCTGATATTGAGCGAGGCAGGTGGCCATGCGCTCACGTTAAGCGGCGCGCCGATGCGCTGTGCGGGCTTGCAGCCATCTTCGGTGATGGCGGCGCGGGATGAGCGGCTGTTTCAGGAATGGAAGGAGTGGCTGTCGAGCGCGAGCTGAATCGCGTTATTTCGATAATGCCTTCAGCGCCTCTTGCGCCTGCGGCACACCCTGCGCGGCCGCCTTGCGATACCACGCTACAGCCTCAGCAGCATTACTTTCAACACCCTCACCATGCGCATAGAGGCCGCCCAGATAATACTGCGCCAGTGGATTGCCTTGCTCCGCCGCCGGGCGCCAAGCCTTCAGCGTGCCAACGATATCTCCTTTTTCATAAGCAGCCACGCCATCGTGAAAGCCACTGGCCTGCAGTGGGCTGGCCACTATCGAAAACAGCAAGGGCGCGATGATTTTTAGTATGTGTTTTTTCATGAAAATTGAGACGCCCTATTTGTTGATGCTGTCATGATCGCACGATCCAGCAACAAGTTGAGTGTAAGCCGCACGCCGACGCCGGTAATGTCCGTTGGTATGTGCGCGAGGCCGCCTTTGTGGTTGCCGCTGGCGAGATCAATGTGCAGCCAGGGGATGGTTTTGTCCACGAAGCGGTTTAAAAAGCGCGCGGCCAAAATATGGTCGGCTTCGCCTTCCGTGCTGCACTGTTTGATGTCGGCCACTTTGCTTTCAAGCTGGGTGTCGTAATCTTCGTCCATGGGGAAGGGCCACACGCGTTCGCCGCTGGCGCGTCCGGTTTCGATCACGGTTTGCATCAGTTCCGGGCGGTTGGTGAATGCGCCGCTGTAGGTGGTGCCGAGCGCGTATACGCAGGCGCCGGTGAGGGTGGCGTAGTCAATAATGAACGCGGGTTTTTGCTTGCACGCGAGCGCCAGCGTGTCGGCGAGTACCATGCGCCCTTCGGCGTCGGTGTGTACGACCTCGATGCTGACGCCGTTGCTGGCGCGCACCACGTCGTTTTGTTTGTAGGCGTTGGGGCCGATGTGGTTTTGCGCCAGTGCGAGCCAGCAGTGCACGGGGAAGTCCACCTTGAGTTCAGTGAGCGCGAGCAGGGTGCCGAGCGCGACCGCGCTGCCTTCCATGTCTTCGTGCATGCCGTACATGTGCTTGGCGGTTTTGAGATTGGTGCCGCCGGTGTCGAAACAGATGCCTTTGCCGACCAGCGCGAGCGCCGGTTGCTTTGCCTGCTTCGGCGCATAGCGCAGGTGCACGATGCCCGCGTCCGGCACGCTGCTGCCTTGCGCCACCGCGAGAAACGCGCCGGCCTTGAGGCTTTTGAGTTTTTTGATGTCCAGAAACTCCATGCGCCAGCCGTGTTCCCTGGCGAGCGCGGCGATGCGCTGGCGATACAGCGCGGGCGTGAGTTCGTTCGGCGGCAGCGCGGTGAGGTGGCGCGCGAGATTGTTGCCCGCCGCTTCGGCCAGGGTGCGAGTGAAGCCGGTTTTTTGAGCGAGTCCGTGGATTTCAATCGAGTGCAGCCTGCACGGCTTGTCTTTTTTGCTTTTGAAAGCGGGCAGGCGATAGCTCGCCGCGAGCAGCGCGGCGGCGAGCGCTTCCGCCGTGCGTGCGGCCAGCATTTCGCTCAAGCCCGCCAGGGCAATGGTGACGGTGTGCGGATTGCGCTCCAGTTGCGCGGCGGCGAGCTTGCGCGCCAGGGTGAGCAGATCGAAGCTGCTGATGTTTTCATCCACCGCGCCGAGCGCCGCGTGTGTTCCGGCCTCGTTCGGCAGGTCGGTAATGAATGGCGTGCGCGCGCAATCGTGCTCGCCGAGCGCGGCCAGGCGTTTTTTCAGCACCTCACTATAAGGAACGGCCGGCCACGGCTTCTTGATCTGCGCCTGGGGCAGTACGATGATGAGGTGTGTCGCGGCGGTTGAGGCGAGCGGCTTAGAGTATTGTTTTATCTTGACTTTGTTGTCCATAGTGTTCCCAAATCAAAGGCTTGGAAGAGGGTTTTTCCTTGACCTCTACGTTTAAAACACCGATCATATCGCGGTTATGCCTTTGGGGGTATCTATCGTATGCGTATTACAAGCGTAAGAGATGAAGCCGTGTTGCCGAGCAGCCTGAGCCTGGCTGACAAGAAGCGCCTGCTGCGCGAGATGCTGTTCGCGCGCCGTTTCGAGGAGCGCTGCTACGAGGCGTATGTCGAGCGCAAGATCGGCGGCTTCTTGCATTTGTACCCCGGCCAGGAGGCGTGCGCGCATGGCGTGCTGGAAGCCGCGCGCCCCGGTCACGATTACGTCATCACCGGTTACCGCGATCACATACATGCGATCAAGTGCGGCGCCGACCCAAAAGCGGTGATGGCGGAGCTGTACGGCAAGGAGACCGGCGTGTGCAAAGGGCGCGGCGGCTCCATGCACATCTTCGACGTCGCGCACCGCTTCATGGGCGGCTACGCCCTGGTGGGCGGTCCGTTCCCGCTCGCGGCGGGCATGGCCAAGGCGATCAAGCTCAAGGGCGGCGACGAAATCGCCATTTGCTTTTTGGGCGATGCGGCGAACAATCAAGGCACCTTCCATGAAACGCTCAACATGGCGAAGCTGTGGAATCTGCCGGTGTTGTTCGTGTGCGAAAACAATTTATACGGCATCGGTACGCGCATCGAGCGCTCCACCTCGGTGCTCGACCAATACAAACGCGCGGCGGCGTATAACATCCCCGCGGCGCAGGCCGACGGACAGGACATCGAAACCGTCTATGCGGCGGCGAAGATTGCCGTGGATCATGTGCGCGGCGGCAACGGCCCCTATTTCCTGGAGCTGATGACCTACCGTTATCGCGGACACTCGATGTCCGACTCCAACGCTTACCGCATCAAGGATGAGGAACGCGAGTGGAGCAAACGCGACCCGATTATCCTATTGCGCGACCGTCTGATCGCGGCCAAACAGTACAGCGAAAAAGACTATCGGGCGCTGGATGACGAAATCATCAAGCACATTGAAGACGACGTCATCAAATTCGCCGAAGAATCGGCGGAGCCCAAGGCGAGCGAACTGGAAAAATATGTGCTGGCGGAAAACGATCCGTGGGTGCGCGGCAAACCCGCACCCAAGGGCGGCTCGAAGGAAATCATGTTTTGGGAAGCGATACGTCGTGCGCACGATGAAGAGATGGCGCGCGACCCGCTGGTCATCGCCATGGGCGAGGACATCGGCGTGGCGGGCGGCACCTATAAGGCGACGCAGGGTTTGTACGACAAATACGGCGCGGAGCGCGTGATGGACACGCCGATTTCGGAAAACGGTTACACCGGTCTCGGCATCGGCGCATCGTTCGCCGGTGTGCGGCCGATTATTGAAATCATGTCGGTGAATTTCGCCTGGCTTGCACTCGACCAGATCGCCAACTCCGCCGCCAAAGTGCGGTTCATGTCCGGCGGCCAACTCACCGCGCCGGTGGTCATTCGTTCTGCGGGCGGTACCGCGCACCAGTTGGGCGCACAGCACTCGGGGCGCATGGAAAAGGTATTCATGGGCATTACCGGGCTGCGCGTGGTAACACCGTCGTCCCCGAAGCAGGCGTATGGCCTGCTGAAGTCCGCGCTGCGTTGCAACGACCCCGTGTTCATCTACGAACACGAACTCATGTACAACATGAAAGGCGAGGTGCCGGAGGGTGAATACTTCCATCCGCTGGAAGGTTCCGAAGTCGCGCGCGCCGGGCGTGATGTGACCTTGTTCGGCTACAACATCTCGGTGCACTGGTGCCTGAAGGCGGCGGAGATATTGTCCAAACAACATGGCATCGAGGCCGAGGTGGTTGACCTCTATGCGCTCTCGCCGCTCGACCGCGCAGGCATCAAGGCGTCGGTGTCGAAAACGCACAAAGCGGTGATCGTGGAAGAGGCGGAACCGGCGGTGGGCGTGGGCGCGGAGGTGATGGCGATCATCAATGAAGAGTGTTTCTTCGAGCTGGATGCCGCGCCGCTACGCGTCAGTGCCGCCAACGTGCCGATACCTTACAATCACACCCTGGAAAAGGCGGCGATTCCGGACGCGCAGGACGTGGTGGACGCGGTGCTTGCATTGTTTGGTAAGACGTAAGACCGGGCATAAAATTGAAATCCCCATCCCTTGAGGGAAGAGCGAAGCGAAGGGTGTGGGCGAGGGGGAGGGTGAAAGGTATGGCCGCGCTTGAAAAGTCTCACCCCCACCCTAACCCTCCCCCATCGAGGGGGAGGGAATATCTTAAATTAAGTGTTCCCCTTAATATAAGGCCTGATTAAAGCCTCGCAATCTTTCATCTCCCTGACCCTTAATATCCAGACACTAAAATAATGTCCGAACCCTACCCCATAAAAATGCCGCAGCTTTCCGACACCATGACCGAAGGTGTGGTGGTGAGCTGGGAAAAAAACATCGGCGATAAGATTTCGCGCGGCGACGTGGTCGCCACGGTGGAAACCGACAAGGCGATCATGGACGTGGAGGTGTTCCGCGACGGTTATCTGTCCGGCCCGCGCGCCGCGATGAACAGCGTGGTGGCGGTGGGTGCGCCCATGGCTTATCTCGTGGCGACCAAGGACGAGGTGCAGGCCGGTGATGCCGCGGCCCCCGCCCAGGTTATAACATCTGTAATAACTCCCGCGCCCACAGGCCAACCGGCGACCCCCGCTCCCGTCCAAACTCCGCCCAGCGCCACCCATGTGATTAAAATGCCGCAGCTTTCCGACACCATGACCGAGGGTGTGGTGGTTGCCTGGGACAAAAAGGTGGGCGGCAAAATCGAGCGTGGCGACGTGGTGGCGCAGGTCGAGACCGACAAGGCGATCATGGATGTGGAAGTGTTCCGCGCCGGTTTCCTGTCCGGCCCCATCGCGCCGGTGGACAGCGTAGTGGCGGTGGGCGGTGCGCTCGCCTATCTGGTGGACAAACCCGAAGACGTGGTGCACACCAGCCTTGCCGTGGTCGGCAAGGGTGCGGTGGATAACGTCACCAGCCCTTCGGCGCAAGAGCAGCGCCATCGCATGGCCGAGGCGCATCCCGCGCCGGGACACAAGCCTCCCGCGATGGGCGCGGAGACTGCCGCGCCCCTGCCGCGTCCTGACAACAAACAGGCCACGCCGCAAGCGCGCAAGCTCGCCGCCGAATTGCATGTGAATTTGAACACGCTCAAGGGCAGCGGCCCGGACGGTGCGATTACCGCGCAGGACGTGCGCCGCGCGCAACCGCTGGAGCGACCGAGCGAGGTCGCGCCGCAAATCCCCGCGCACGTCATGCCGGAGATACAGGTGCCGGGACATGGCCGCGCCATGACCGCGATGGAGCGCGCGGTGAGTCACTCGATGACCGCGGCGCTCACCATGCCCACGTTCCGTGTCACCGTGCACG
>JBCKVB010000008.1:0-43548 GCA_038924245.1 Gammaproteobacteria bacterium
TGCCCATGAACTGGTGCGCTTGCTAAAAGAGGTGCCGAGCAAGGTGAATCTGATTCCCTTTAATCCGTTTCCGGATACCCAATACAAGCGCTCCGGCGCGCAGGCCATCGAGCGCTTCCGCGCCATTCTCATGGAGGCGGACCTGGTCACGATCACCCGTAAAACGCGCGGCGACGACATCGCCGCCGCCTGCGGGCAGCTCGCGGGCAAGGTGCAGGATCGCGGGAGCCGCAGCCTGCGTTATAAGCCGTTGGGCGAGGCCGCCGTGCAATGATGCACGGCGCGGCGCGGCAGGTGATCCGCGGCGTGAGCCTCACCGCGTTGATGCTGCTTTCCGCGTGCGGCACGACTTCCAATACAAGCTCCAATACCCCCACCCCATCGCAGGGCAGCGGCGCCAAGCCCGAAACCCTCTCCGATACCTACGTCCGGCTGGGCATCGGCTATTTGCAGCAGGGGAAGCGCGATCTGGCGCTGAGCAACCTGCAACACGCGTTGGAACTGGATGACAAATCATCCAGCGCGCACAACGCGATTGCCATCCTCTATGAGCAACTGGGCGAGACCAAGCTTGCCCGGCGGCATTATGAAAGCGCGGTGCGGCTCAATCCCCAGGACTCGCTCGCACAGAACAACTATGGGGCGTTTTTATGCCGTCATAATGAGTTGCAAAAGGCCGAGCAGCATTTCCTCGATGCGCTCAAGAATCCGCTTTACGAAACCCCGGAATACGCTTATGAGAACGCCGGACTGTGCGCGTTGCAGGCGCCCGATCGCGCCAAGGCCGGACACTACTTCCGCGAGGCCTTGCGCATCAACGGCAAGCTGCCCGAATCGCTGTATCAGATGGCCTTGCTGGATTACGAGGCGCGGAACGCGCTGTCCGCGCGCGCTTACCTGCAGCGCTATACTGAAGTCGCGCAACACTCGCCCCGCAGCCTGTGGCTGGCCATACGCGTGGAGCGTGAACTGGGCGATAAAAACGCGCTGGCAAGCTATAGCCTGCTGCTGAAAGGAAAGTTCCCCGAATCCGAGGAGGCCAAGCTGTTACTCCAGGAAACGGGCAAGACGAAGTAAACATTCCGGCGTGTCCACCCCCACCCTGCAAGACGGTCAAGCCGGGCATGATGCGGTTGGCGGCGAAACCCTGGGCGAGTGTTTGCGCCGGGCGCGCGAGGCGCAGGGCCTGAAAATAGAGGCCGTGGCCGAGCAGTTGCGTATAGATGCAGCGCGCCTTAAGGCTTTGGAGCGCGACGACTTCTCGGCACTCCCTGCGGCGGTGTTTGTGCGCGGCTATGTGCGCAGCTATGCGCGTTTTTTGGCCTTGCCTGAGGATGAGCTCATCGCGCTCTATGAGAAGCAGGCGGTGCCATCCGTGCCGCCTCTCCGGCCCATGGCAAGCGTGCGCCATGACAAAAAGACCATATTGGCGCAGAGGGCGGGATGGGCTCTGGTGTTGCTGCTTTTCGCTGCCGGGGGCTACTGGTTGGTGAAATCCATACCGTGGGGAGGGCATCAGGATACAGCGTTGCCTTCTCTTCCATCGCCCCCGCCTGCAACAAAAAACACCGCAGTGATGACGCCACCCCCCGTGCCAGTGCAGGAGGTTCCTCTCATGGACGCGGCATCTCCTGCTGTGGCCTACAGCAGGCCTGCGGTCAATACACTGGTGCTGCGCTTCAATGCCGACTCCTGGGTTGAGATATACGATAAGCAGGGGAAAACACTGTCCTATGAGCTGGCGCCGGGTGGCGCGTTGCGGAGTTTTGAACAACCGCAGTTGCCGTTCAGGGTGCGCCTGGGCAATGCGCCAGCGGTTAACATCGAGTATAATGAAAAGGTGTTCGATCAATCACCCTATGTCCGCGGCCGTGTAGCCAACTTCGTGTTCGATGAAAAGATCGCTAAGGCCCTGCAGGCCGCCCAGGACGACGTTACTCCTGTGATAGTGGAGTAGTCATGCGCTACGCGCACACCATCAAACGGCGCGCCTCGCGCCAGATCATGGTCGGCAAGGTGCCGGTAGGCGGCGACGCGCCCATCTCGGTGCAGAGCATGACCAATACCGAGACCTGCGATGTCGCGGCCACGGTGGCGCAGATCCGCGCCCTGGAAAAGGTGGGTGCGGACATCGTGCGCGTCTCCACGCCGACCATGGAGGCCGCCGAGGCCTTCGGGCTGATCAAGAAACAGGTCAACGTGCCGCTCGTCGCGGACATTCACTTCGATTACAGGATCGCGCTGCGCGTGGCGGAACTGGGCGCCGATTGCCTACGCATCAATCCCGGCAACATCGGGCGCGAGGACCGCGTGCGCGCGGTGGTGGAGTCGGCGCGCGATCACAACATCCCGATCCGCATCGGCGTGAACGCGGGCTCGCTCGAAAAAGACCTGCAAAAAAAATACGGCGAACCCACGCCGGAGGCGATGGTGGAGTCCGCGTTGCGCCACGTGGAGATTTTCGATCGCCTCAACTTCAAAGAATTCTTGGTCAGCATCAAGGCCTCCGACGTATTCATGACCGTGGAGGCCTACCGCCTGCTCGCCAGACAGATCGAACAGCCGCTGCACCTCGGTGTCACCGAGGCGGGCGGACTGCGCTCGGGCACGGTGAAGTCGGCGATTGCGCTGGGCATGCTGCTGGTGGAGGGCATCGGCGACACCATTCGCATTTCGCTCGCCGCCGACCCGGTGGAAGAGATCAAGGTGGGTTTCGATATCCTGAGGAGCCTGCACATCCGCAACAAGGGCATCAATCTCATCGCCTGTCCGTCGTGTTCGCGCCAGGAGTTCGATGTCATCAAGACCGTGAACGAACTGGAGGCGCGTCTCGAAGATATTATGGAGCCGATGGATGTCGCGGTGATCGGCTGCGTGGTGAACGGGCCGGGCGAGTCGCGCGCGGCGGCCGTCGGCCTCGCGGGCGGCGCGCCCAATCGGCTGTATATTGACGGCAAGCTGGATCACAAGGTGACGAACGACAAGCTGGTGGACGAGCTGGAAAAAATTATCCGCGCCAAAATTAAGTTGCGTCAGGAACTGGGCCGACACGAACATCACCAGCCCGTGATTCCTATTACCAAAGTATCGTAGGTCGGTTCAAGCACGAAGCGCGGAACCGACAACCAATGTCGGCTCCGCTGCGCTTGAGCCGACCTACCGCTCACTCATGTTTGAATAACATGACAAAACCCATCCAGGCCATCCGCGGCATGAAGGACATCCTGCCCCAGGAGATGCGCTATTGGCGTCATCTCGAACACAGCGTGCGCGCGCTGCTGGAGGGTTACGGCTATCAGGAAATCCGTCTGCCCATCGTGGAACAGACCGAGCTGTTCGCGCACGCCATCGGCGCCGCGACCGATATCGTGGAGAAGGAGATGTACACCTTCGCGGACCGCAACGGGGACAGCCTGACCTTGCGCCCGGAGGGCACGGCGGGCTGCGTGCGCGCCGCCATCGAGCACGGCTTGCTGCACAACCAGACCCATCGCTTGTGGTACGGCGGCCCGATGTTCCGCCACGAGCGTCCGCAAAAGGGGCGCTATCGCCAGTTCTACCAGATCGGCGTCGAGGCCTTCGGTTTCGCCGGGCCGGACATAGACGCGGAACTGATACTCATGACCGCGCGCCTGTGGCGCAATCTCGGTATCAACGACCTCGCGCTGCAAATTAATTCGCTCGGTTCGGCCGAGGCGCGTGTGGCTTACCGCGACGAGCTGGTGCGCTATTTTTCCGCGCGTGAGAGTGAACTGGATGAAGACAGCCGGCGCCGCCTGCACACCAACCCGCTGCGTATCCTGGACAGTAAAAATCCCGCCATGCAGGGGCTGATTGAAGCCGCCCCGCGCCTTTCAGAACACCTCGATGCGGAGTCGCAGGCGCATTTCAGCGCGCTGTGCGAACAACTTGACGCCGTGGGCGTGCGCTATCAGATCAACCCGCGCCTGGTGCGCGGCCTAGATTACTACAACCGCACCGTGTTCGAATGGATCACGCAGCGCCTGGGCGCGCAGGGCGCGGTGTGCGCGGGCGGGCGTTATGACGGTCTGGTGGAACAGATCGGCGGGCGCGCCACGCCCGCAATCGGTTTCGCCATGGGCCTGGAGCGCCTGGCGGCGCTGCTGATAGAAAACAACGCTACGCCGCCATCCACCGTGCCGCACGCCTACCTGGTGACGGTGGGCGAGGGCGCGGAACGGCAGGGCGCGGTGCTGGCCGAGCAGTTGCGCGATGCCCTGCCAACGCTGCGCTTGACTGTCCACTGCGGCGGCGGCGGATTTAAAAATCAGTTGAAACGCGCCGACAACAGCGGCGCGCGCTTCGCACTGATCCTGGGCGACGAAGAGGCCGCCGCGCAAGAGATCAGCGTCAAATATCTGCGCGAGGACATCATGCAGACGCGCCTTGCCCAGCCGGCCCTGGCCGAATTTCTCTCGCGGCACATCAAATAAGTTCGCGCCCGCCCGCGCCACGCTTGCACTGTATTGAGGTCATGGCTGATCGCCCCGCCCTTGGGGGGTCTGCTTGTTAATGAACTAAACAAGATACGGTTTTTTTAAGGTAAAAATGTAACTTTTGTGGTAAAATTTTACCGGTTTGTCTCCATGAGCTTGTGCCTTGTTTATCCTAGATTTCCGTGAGCCGAAACACCGCGCATCCGGCGCGTGTGAACCCGATGGGAACGTCCGTGCGCCAAGCCCCGCGTGAATACAACCCGCTCGTTGCGGCCGATGCAGAACGGCCCGCGCTGACGGCGGAAAATCTGGCGTGCGAACGCGGTGGCCGGCTGTTGTTCAGCGGATTGGATATTCATCTGGAGGCCGGGAACCTAATGCTGGTGGAGGGGACTAACGGGAGTGGCAAGACCAGCCTGCTGCGTATTCTGTGCGGGCTGGCGCAACCCAGCGAGGGAGTAGTGCGCTGGCGCGGTGAAGAGATAGGCAAGGCGCGCGAGCGTTTCTGCGCGGAACTGATGTATCTCGGCCACAACCACGGCGTGAAGGGTGATCTCACGCCTTATGAAAATTTACGCATCGCGCGTGATCTGGCCGGCGCGAAGTCGGCCGTCACCCTGGATGAAGCCCTGGATGATGCCGGGCTGGCCGGATTTGAAGACGTACCGGCGCGCACCTTGTCCGCCGGGCAGCGCCGCCGCGTGGCATTGGCGCGCTTGCTGGTCGTGCGGGCGCGCTTGTGGGTGCTGGATGAGCCGTTTACCGCCCTGGACGCGCACGGTGTGCTGCTGGTGGAAAAAATGCTGGACCGGCATCTGCAACAAGGCGGCATGGCGCTGGTGAGCACGCACCAGCCGGTGTGCGTGGCTGAAGTGAATGTTATCCGTCTGGAGTTGTGTTGATGAATGAGACGCCCGGAGTGTTGACCGCGTTAGGCGTGCTGGTACGGCGCGACCTGTTGCTGGCGCTGCGCCGGCGCGCGCAGGTGTTGAATCCCTTGGTATTTTTCGTCATCGTGGTGACGCTGTTTCCGCTGGGGCTGGGGCCGGAGCCGAATCTGCTGCAAGAGCTCGCGCCCGGCGTGCTGTGGGTCGCGGCGCTGCTATCCGCGATGCTGTCGCTGGAGGCCATGTTCCATTCCGATTTTGAAGACGGCTCATTGGAGCAATTACTGCTCGCGCCGCAGCCGGTGTTCATCATTGTGCTGGCCAAGGCGCTCACGCACTGGTTGTTGTCCGGCCTGCCCTTGTTGCTGCTCGCCCCATTGCTGGCGGTGTGGTTGCATCTGCCCAATGAGGCCACACTGATTTTGCTGATAACACTCGCGCTGGGTACGCCGGTGTTGAGCCTGATCGGCGCCATCGGCGTGGCGCTCACCGTGGGTTTGCGGCGCGGCGGCGTGCTGTTGTCGTTGCTGGTGCTGCCGTTGTATATCCCGGTGCTCATCATGGGCGCGGGCGCGGTGGACAGCGCGGCGGCGGGGCTTTCGGTCGGCGCGCACCTGTCCATACTGGGCGCGCTGCTGGTATTCGCCGTGACGCTGGCGCCGTGGGCGGCGGGTGCGGCGTTGCGCATCAGCGTGGAGTAGAGCGATGTGGGTATGGCTGCATAGATTCGGCTCGCCGAAATATTTTTACCACGTCTCAGGCAGGATACTGCCCTGGGTGGGCGGCGCGACCGCGCTGCTTATTCTAGCCGGCCTGTATCTTGGCCTGTTTGTCGCGCCGCCGGACTATCAACAGGGTGATAGCTATCGCATCATGTTCATCCACGTGCCGAGCGCCTGGAATTCCATGTTCATTTACCTGTTGATGGCCGCCGCCGCCGCGATCGGCCTGATCTGGAGCATCAAGCTCGCCGACATCGTGGCCAGTGTCAGCGCGCCCATCGGCGCGTCTTTCACCTTCCTCACCCTGGTCACCGGCTCGCTCTGGGGCAAGCCGATGTGGGGGCACCTGGTGGGAGTGGGATGCGCGCCTTACCTCGGAGTTGATTCTGTTGTTCCTGTATCTGGGTTACATCGCACTGCAATCCGCCTTTGAAGACCGGCGCACCGCGGCACGCGCCTCCGCCGTGCTCGCCATCGTCGGTGCGATCAACGTGCCCATCATCTATTTCTCCGTGCAGTGGTGGAACACCCTGCATCAGCCGCAGAGCTTGGGGCTAGGCGTGTCCACTATTCACCCCAGCATGTTGTGGCCGCTGTTGCTCATGGCGCTCGGCTTCAAGCTACTGTACGTTACGCTACTTTTAATGCGTACGCGCACCGAGGTGCTGGAGCGTGAGCGCAACAGCGCCTGGGTGCAGGAGCTGGCGCATGCCTTGGCGGGTAAATCATCGGCGAATTTTGTCAGGAGCGGCAATGAACATGGCTGAATTTTTTCACATGGGCGGTTACGCCTTTTATGTATGGGGTTCCTATGGCGTCACGCTGGTGGTGCTGACCTTGCACGTGATGCTGGCGCGGCGTCAACAGCGCCAGGCGCTGCACGCTATCCTGCGCGGCGCGCAACGTAGCCGGAGCCGCGCATGACGCCGCGTCACCGCCGCCGTTTGACGTTCGTCGCGCTGATTCTGCTCGGCGTGGGCGTCGCCGCCGCGCTCACGCTCAACGCCTTCCGCGGCAATCTGGTGTTTTTCTATGGCCCCAGCCAGCTCGATACGGTGGAGAAGGTGCACGAGCGAAACCTACGCCTGGGCGGCCTGGTGGAGCAGGGCAGCCTCAGGCGCGAGGACGATGGCCTGACCGTGCATTTTATGGTGACGGACAACGTGAAAAGCGTGCCGGTGACCTACAAGGGCATCCTGCCGGATTTGTTCCGTGAAGGACAAGGCGTGGTGGCGCAGGGCAAGCTCAGCGGTGATGGTGTTTTCCTCGCGGATGAAGTGCTCGCCAAGCACGATGAGACTTATATGCCTACGGAAGTCGCGGAGGCGCTCAAGCAGGCGGCTGGCAAGAAGACGCCGCAATTCAGCAGCACCTTGATGGAGGAGTATTTAAGCAAATGATAACAGAAATGATACCTGAGATCGGCTACTTCGCGCTCATCATCGCGCTCGGCATCGCGCTGGTGCAGAGCACTCTGCCGCTCATCGGCGCGGCGCGCGGCATCCCATCCTGGATGGCGGTGGCGCGGCCCGCGGCGCGCGCGCAGGGTGTGTTTATATTAGTGTCCTTCGCCTGCTTGATGCAGGCCTTTGCCGTCAATGATTTTTCCGTGGCGTATGTGGCGAACCACTCTCACTCGGCCATGCCGTGGTATTACCGCGTCACCGCGGTGTGGGGCGGGCATGAGGGGTCGCTCTTGTTGTGGGCGCTTATCATGGCGGGGTGGACGGTGGCGGTAAGTTTTTTCAGCCGTAACATGCCGGAAGATTTTGTGGCGCGCGTGCTGGGCGTGATGGGGATGCTCAGTATCGGCTTTATCCTGTTCATGCTGCTCACCTCGAATCCGTTTGACCGTCTGCTGCCCGCCTCCACCGAAGGGACCGAACTCAATCCGCTGCTGCAGGATTTCGGCCTCATTTACCACCCACTCCTGCTGTACATGGGTTACGTCGGATTGTCGGTCGCGTTCAGCTTCGCCATCGCCGCGCTGTTGGGCGGCAAGCTGGATGCCACGTGGGCGCGCTGGTCGCGTCCCTGGACCATAGTGGCGTGGCTGTTTTTGACGCTCGGTGTCATGCTCGGCAGTTGGTGGGCCTATTACGAACTGGGCTGGGGCGGCTGGTGGTTCTGGGATCCGGTGGAAAACGCCTCGTTCATGCCGTGGTTGGTGGCTACGGCGCTGATACACTCGCTGGCGGTCACGGAGAAGCGCGGCGCTTTCAAGAGTTGGACCGTGTTGCTGGCGATAATCGGGTTCTCCCTCTCGCTGCTCGGCACCTTCCTGGTGCGCTCCGGTATATTGACCTCAGTGCATACCTTCGCCGTTGATGCGGAGCGCGGTTTATTCATTCTGATCTTCCTCGGCATAGTGGTGGGCGGCTCGCTCGCGCTGTATGCCTGGCGCGCGCCGAAGGTGGGAATGGGCGGCGACTTTCAACTCGTGTCGCGTGAATCCATGTTGCTGAGCAATAATGTGTTGCTGGTAGTGGCCGCGGCGAGCATTCTGCTCGGCACCCTGTATCCGTTGATTGTGGACGCGCTGGGACTGGGTAAAATCTCGGTCGGCCCGCCGTATTTCAATGCCGTGTTTATACCGCTGATGACGCCGCTGGTGTTTCTCATGGGCATCGGCCCCATGGCGCGCTGGAAGCAGGCCAGCGTGCCGGAACTGATGGTGCGGCTACGCTGGGCGTTACTGGTGAGCGTAGTGACGGCGTTGCTGTTGCCGGTGGTGCTCGGCAAATGGTCGCCCATGATCAGCCTTGGTTTGTTCATGGGGTTTTGGATCATCACTTCGAGTATTAAAAATCTGTGGGACATGGCCGGGCGTAACGGCGTGCGCGGCTTGGCGCAGGGGCTGGCCAATATTCCGCGCGGTTACTACGGCATGTTTTGCGCGCATCTCGGCGTGGCGGTGTTCGCATTGGGAATATCTATATCCGGCGGCTACAGTGTGGAAAAAGATCAGCGCATGGAGCCGGGTCAAAGCGTGGAACTGGCCGGTTACAGCTTCAGATTCGACGGCGTGCAAGACGTCACCGGTCCCAATTATCAGGCCAAAGAAGGTGTGGTGCGCGTGAGCAAGAACGGCAAGGAGATACTGGTGATGCGCCCGCAGAAGCGCGAGTACCTGGTGCAGAAGAGTACCATCATCACCGAGGCCGCGATAGCCCCCGGCTTCTTCCGGCACCTGTTTGTCGCTTTGGGTGAGCCGGTGAGCGGCGAGGCATGGAGCGTGCGCGTCTATTACAGGCCCTTTGTGCAATGGATCTGGATGGGACCGCTCATGATGGCCCTGGGGGGATTCCTGGCCGCGACCGATCGGCGCTATCGCCTGGCGACACGCCGCGAACACGCCGCTGGCGCGCAGCCCGCGCCCGCCCGAGGCTAACGCCACGATGACGCGCTTTTTAGTCCCATTAGGGGTCTTTGCCGTATTGGTGATTTTTCTGTGGGCCGGTTTGTCTCTCAAACCGAGCGAGATACCCTCGCCGCTGATTGATAAACCAGCGCCGGAGTTTACCTTGCCACAACTGCACGACCCCGCCAAACAAATCGGCCGCAAGGATTTACTGGGCAAGGTGACGTTGCTCAACGTGTGGGCCTCGTGGTGCGCCGCGTGCCGCGACGAGCATCCGCTGCTGGTGGAATTGGCCAGCACCGGGCAGGTTGCGATCTACGGGCTCAACTATAAAGACGCGCGTGAGGACGCGCTGCGCTGGCTGAAAGAACTCGGCGATCCTTACCTGGCGAGCGCCTTCGACAATCCTGGCAACGTGGGCATAGATTACGGCGTGTACGGCGTGCCGGAGACCTTTGTGATAGACCGCGAGGGTATCATCCGTTACAAGGTGATCGGCCCGCTCACGCCGGACAATTTGAAAAACACCGTGTTGCCGCTGGTGAGGAAGCTGCAGGGATGAGAAGCGTCCTCACCGTCTGCCTGTTGCTGTGCGGGTTTTCCCTGTGGGCCGCCGAGCCCGCGCGGCAAGACGCGCAATTCGAGGCGCGCTACAAGGCGATGCTCTCCGAGCTGCGCTGTCTGGTGTGTCAAAATGAAAACATCGCCTACTCGCCCGCCGGTCTCGCCAAGGATCTGCGCGGCCAGGTGCGCGCCATGATGCAGCAGGGCAAGACGGACCGGGAGATTACTGATTACCTGACGGCGCGTTACGGTGATTTCGTATTATTCCGCCCGCCGCTGAAGCGTACTACCATGGCATTGTGGTTCGGACCGTTCGTGCTCATGGCGTTGGGCGGCGGGTTGCTCATGTATTACGTGGCGCGCCGCCGCAGGCGTGTGAGCAACGCGCCGTTATCTGGCGGCGAACAGGAGCAGATGCAGAATTTGCTGCACGGGAGAAGGGAGGGGCAGGATAAGGGATGAACGTATTTTGGATCGTGGCCACACTGATGCTGATCATCGCGCTGGCCTTCTTGTTGCCGCCACTGCTGCGGCGCCGCAAAAATGAACCGCTCGGGCGGGACGCGGTTAACGTAAGGATTTATCAAGACCAACTCACCGAGTTGAAAAACGATCTGGCCGCGGGCAGCCTCAGCGCAGATCTATTTGAGTCGGCGGACCGTGATTTACAGCGCAATCTGCTGGGGGATATCGTCGGCGCGGAGGACGCGGCGCGCGCCTCTCATGGAGTTTTCACCGGACGCATCACCGCCCTGGCGGTGGCGCTTGCCGTGCCTATGCTCAGCATCGTGCTGTACCTACAAATAGACCATGTGCGCGACAATAGCTTCGTGGCACAGATGGCACCTGGCGCAGGCGATTTCTCCCCGCAGATGATGGTGCAGAGTTTGGAGCAGCGCCTTAAAGAACATCCCGCGGATGGGGAGGGTTGGCTGACGCTGGCGCACTCGTATGGCGTACTGGAGCGCTATACGGAGGCGCGCGCTGCCTATGCCAAGGCCCTGCCTCTGCTGGACGAGAGCGCGGATCTATTGGCCGGCTATGCAGAGGTCATGGTATTCAGCAATCCGGATCGGCGCATCGTAGGACAGCCGGCGGAGCTCCTTCAAAAGGCCTTGCGGCTCAACCCAGATCATCCAAAGGCCTTGTGGTTTGCCGGCATGGCGGCGTTCCAGGGCGAGGATTACCAAAGCGCCGTGACCATCTGGCGACGCCTGGAAAAACTCATACCGGATGATGTGGAAGGGGTGGAGGTCATCCGGCAGGGCATTGCCGAGGCCGAGGCGCGCGCCGCGCAAGGCGCGGTAGCCGGGCGCACGCCATAATTTTCGTGGCTGAGCCGCGAAGCGGCGAAGGCCAGCACATGGATGTGCTGGCGGGTATGTGATGTAGCGCTGAAGCTTCGCCAGGGACGGCGCCGTGGACGTTCTTTTTTGAGCTGGCGTAGCCCAGGTGGAGGGAGCGACGCATGGATGTCTATGAAACAGAACAACAACAAATTGAATCCCTGAAAAAGTGGTGGCGGGAAAACGGCAAGGCGGCGAGTGCCGGGGTGGTGATCGGCCTCGCCGTCGTGTTTGCCGGGTGGAGCTGGCGCGACTATGGCAAAACCCAGGCCGCAGCCGCCTCGGTGGAATACCGGCAACTGATCGAGGAGCTGGAGCAGGACCAGCAGGACGCCGCGCTGCAACGCGCCGCGCGCATCCAGGAACAATATGCGCGCACGCCTTATGCGGTGCTTGCCGCTTTGGCGCGGGCCAAGATCAAGGTGGAGCAGGGTGACACCGCCGCCGCCGGACAATACCTGCGCTGGGCGCTCGATAATGCCGCTCAGCCGGAGCTTGAGCATATTGCGCGCTTGCGGCTTGCGCGCGTGATGCTGGAGCGGGATGAGAAGAGCGCCGCGCTCAAGCTGATCGAGCCGGTCAAGAGCGAGGCCTTTGCCGCGCAATACGAAGAGCTGCGTGGCGATATTTATCTTGCCCTCAACCAGCCCGCTGCGGCGCGCGCCGGCTATCAGCGCGCCCTGGCTCTGCTTGCACCGGACAGCGGGCAAACAGCCTTGTTGCGGATGAAGCTGGATGACTTGGGTACTAGCGCCGGGGCGCAGGACACAGCCCCATGAAGCGGATTCTCGTGCTTGCGGCATTGTTATTACTGGCGGGCTGCGCCAAGGTCACGGATTATTTCGCCGGTACCAGCAATATTGAGCCGCCCGCGCCCTTGCCGGCGTTGCAAGCCACGCTTAATGTACAAACCCTATGGACCAACCGCACCGGATCAGGCGCGGATAAATACTATGTAAAGCTCGTGCCCGCGGTGGCGAACGGCAGGGTATTCGCCGCCGGGCGCGATGGCCGCGTGAGCGCATTCGATGCCGCGCGCGGGCAACGCCTGTGGGAGACGGATATCAAGGCCTTGATCGCCGGAGGCGTGGGGAGCGGGGCGGGATTGGCGCTGGTGGGCACCAACGAAGCCGAGGTGCTCGCGCTGGATGAGAATAAAGGCGGCGTGGTGTGGCGTGCGCGCGTATCGAGCGAAGTACTGTCGCCGCCGCGCGTGGCGCAAGGGATAGTGGTGGTGCGCTGCGTGGACGGGCGACTGTTCGGTCTGAATGCCGGGGACGGCGCACGCATCTGGGTGTATGACAGCGCGGTCCCCGCGCTCACCCTGCGCTCCACCGGCGCGCCGCTCATCGTGGGCGATAAAGTGATCGCCGGTTTCGCCAGCGGCAAGCTGGTGGCCGTATCACTGCGGGAAGGCAAGCTGCTGTGGGAGGCGGCGATTGCTGAGCCGCGCGGCCGCACCGAACTGGAGCGTCTGGTGGACATCAGCGGCGATCCGCAAGAATACGCCGGCGTGGTGTATGCGGCGAGCTTCCAGGGACGTATCGCCGCGGTGCAGGCGGACACCGGTCAATTGCTGTGGGCGCGCGACCTTTCCTCGCACGCCGGTATCGCCGTAGATGAGCGCCACGTCTACGTGACCGACGCGCAAAGCCAGGTGTACGCCTTGGACCGGAACGACGGACGCTCATTGTGGAAACAGGACAAGCTGCGCGCGCGCTCTCTCAGCGCGCCGGCGGCGCTCGGCGACTATGTCGCTGTGGGCGACTTTGAGGGTTATCTGCACTGGATAGCGCGCGACGACGGCCGCTTCGTCGCGCGCACACGCGTGGATGACAACGGCATCATCGCGCCGCCCGTGACCGTGGACGAGACGCTCTATGTCAACGGCAGCGGCGGCGCGCTCGCGGCTTTAAGGCCGGATACAAGAAAGGCAGATACAAGATAAAGATACAAGAGAAAAGATGTAAACCTGTATCTTTTCTCTTCTTTCTTTTCTCTTTTCTCTTTTCTCTTTTCTCTTTTCTCTGTCTTTATGAAACCCATTATCGCGCTGGTTGGCCGTCCCAATGTCGGCAAGTCCACTCTGTTTAACCGGCTCACGCGCACGCGTGACGCGCTGGTCGCGGATGTGCCGGGGCTCACGCGCGACCGCCTGTATGGCGAAGGCCGGGTGGGCGACAAGCCTTACCTGGTGGTGGACACCGGGGGGCTGGCGGCGCGGCAGCAGGTGATCGAGAGTCTGGCGGCGGAACAGACCTGGCTCGCGGTGGAGGAGTCCGACCTGATTCTGTTTGTGGTGGACGCGCGCGCGGGATTGACCGCGGACGACCGGGACATTACTCAGCGCCTGCGCCGTAGCGGCAAGCCGGTTGTTCTGGTGGTGAATAAATGCGAAGGGCTGGAGCCGCACCAGGCGGGCGCGGAATTTCACGCGCTGGGCATGGGAACGCCGTGGCTCATCGCCGCGGCGCATGGCTCAGGCATAGCGGAGTTGATGCAGCATGCGGCCACGCGCTTGCCTGAAATCGAAGCAGCCACGACGGCCGAAGAGCACGGCATCAAGATCGCGCTGGCCGGTAGGCCGAACGTGGGCAAGTCCACGCTGGTGAATTGCCTGTTGGGCGAAGAGCGCGTGCTGGTGTATGACGAGCCCGGCACCACGCGCGACAGCATCCATATTCCGTTTGAACGCAAGGGCAAACGCTACACGCTGGTGGACACCGCCGGGGTGCGGCGCAAGGGGCGCGTGGGCGAGGGTATCGAGAAGCTCAGCGTGATAAAAACCCTGCAAGCCATCGGAGAGGCGCAGGTGGTGATCCTGGTGCTGGATGCGCTGCAAGGCGTCAGCGATCAGGACCTGCATCTGGCCGGGTTTGTGGTCGAGGCCGGACGCGGCATGGTGATTGCGGTGAACAAGTGGGACGGCGCCGATACCGATCAGCGCGCACTGGTCAAGCGTGAGCTGGAACACAAGCTGCCGTTTGTGAAATTCGCCAAGATACATTTTATTTCCGCGTTGCGCGGCACCGGGGTGGCGGATTTATGGAACTCCATCAACCGGAGTTACGATTCCGCAGCGAAGGATTTGCCCACGGCGCAATTGACGCGCGTATTGGAGCAGGCGGTGCAGGGCTACCAGCCGCCCTTGATGCGCGGCCAGCGCATCAAGCTGCGTTATGCGCATCAGGGCGGGCATCATCCGCCGCGCATCGTGATCCACGGCAACCCGCCCGCGCGCCAGACGCCGCCCGCGTATCAGCGTTATCTGATGGGCTGTTTCGCGCAGGCGTTCAAATTGACCGGAACCCCTGTGCGCCTGGAATTTTCCAGCAGTAAAAATCCTTATGAAAAGCGCGCGGCGGAGGTGGCGACGCCGCGGCACGCGATCAGACGCGCGCGGAAGGCAAACAGCAAACAGCAGGTAAAGGGTAAAGGGCGGGCAAAGAGCAAACCGCGCGCAAGGAACACGAAGCGTTAAGGGGAGTCAGCGTCTGGGCGGCGTCCCCAACGGAAATCAATTGTTGTTAGGCTGTTCCTCGAACGGCGAACCCTTCTTTTGCGGCTGCTGGTCGTTGACTAGGCTTTCGCGCCGCTGCAGATAGGCATCGCGCACGAAGGCATACGGATCAAGCTGGTCGTCCACGATGCGGCTGGCGGTCAGCAGGCGCGAGCGCTGGTCTATCGTCCTGAGCGCGATGAGCGCATTACGCTCATGCACTTCTTGATGGTGGGTGAGTAGATCAGCGTAATAATCCGGCACCAAGCCGACCGTATCGCGTAGCGTGCTCGGCCCCAGCAAGGGCAGCACGATATACGCGCCTCCGCCCACGCCCCAGTAACCCAGGGTCTGGCCGAAGTCTTCATTGTGCGCGCGCAAGCCCATCGGCGTGGCGACATCCAGCAGCCCGGCGAGACCGAACGTCGAGTTGTAGATAAAGCGCTGCAAATCCTCCGCGCCTTGCGCGAACTTGCCCTGCAGGAGGGCGTTGATAATCACGATCGGGTAGGAGAGGTTGTTGAAGAAGTTGGACACACCGGTGCGCCCCGTCTGCGGCACCACGGCCTTATAGCCCCTGGACACCGGACGCAGGATGACCTTGTCCACGCCGTCATTAAAGGCGTACATGGCGCGGTTAAATCCTTCCAGCGGATCGGGATAGACGGCAGGCTCGTCCTCGGCTACTTGTTGCAGCTGAATGCTGGCGCAGCCGCCCAGCCACACGGCGCCAAGCAGGGCCAAGAGAATGAATGGGTAACGGTGGTTCATGGGTGTGTTGTTGCTTTTACTTATTATTTATCGGCAAAAGCCAACTTTCCCTTAGCCTTTTCCTCAACTTAAGTGAAATAGCCTATATTCATGAACATGAAAAGTCAATACCTTTGGCGCAGCACACGCGTGCCGTTTAAGGCAGAAACAGGGCGGGGTCCACCAGGGTGCGGTTCAGGCTCACGCCCCAGTGCAGATGCGCGCCGGTGGCGCGCCCGCTCATGCCCACCGCGCCGAGCGTCTCGCCGCGCTCTACTTGCTGTCCCTCCCGCACGTCTATGCGGCTTAAGTGGCAGTACATAGTGATCAAACCCTGGCCGTGACTTACAAATACCGTGTTGCCGTTGAAAAAATAGTCTCCCACGCGGATCACTTTGCCGGGAGCTGGCGTCAGCACGGGCGCGCCAAGCGGCGCGGCGAAATCCAGGCCGCTGTGCGGTTTGCGCGCCTCGCCGTTAAAAAAACGCCGCAGCCCGAACGCGCTGCTGCGTGGCCCCTCGGCGGGCTGGATAAAATCCAGGTCCATGCCGGGCGCGTCGCTCCAGGTGGCAAGCGCGGCCTTGATCTCCGCGGTTTCCCGCTCAATACGTATCAGGTCTTCCCTGGTGGGCGTCACTTTTCGTTTATCCGTGATGGTAAGGTGCTGGCTTGGGTAGATTTTGTCCTGCACGGTGAAACGCTGGGTCAGGGTTTTTGCGCCACTTTTTACGCGTAGCGTCTGTGGGCCCGGTTCGGCGGAGAGCGGAATCCCCACCAGCGCCAGCCAGCGCTGTTCGTCACGCAACACCAGCACGCGCTGTCCGTTGTAATAGGCGGTGGGCGCGGGCTCGTCCCCGGTAACGGACAAGGAAATCAGCGCCACACCGCCCGGCACCGGTTCGGAGCGGGGCAGCACGGCGGCGCTGAGCCCAGCGCTGTATACGTCGGGCCATGTGAGAAGAAAAGTGAGTAAAAGTTTATTAATCCATACCCCGCAGCTTGCTGCGGGTACAAAGCGATGGGGTTCCCAAAGGGGAGAAGCGCAGCTCTCCACTTTGGTCGCCCGTGCGGTTTCATACCGCGCGGAGCGAAATCTAATTGGTTTCATCCAGCGTGCGCTCGACCTTGCAGATGAGGCTGCCCCGCGCCAGACGCGTATGGACCGTGTCACCGGGCGCTGCGTCACGCGCATTGCGCAGCAGGCTGAGCTCCGGCGCACGGCGCACGATGGCGTAACCGCGCGCCAGCGTGGCGAGTGGGCTTACCGCATCCAGCGCGCGCGTGAGCGTTTGCAGCCAGGCGCGCCGTTTTTCCACCAAACGCCGCATGGCGGCGTGCAGACGTTGAGCAAAAAGGGTTGTTTGCCCCCCTGCCTGCCGCAGGCGGTGCAGTGGCGTGTGCGTGGTGAGCCGCGCGCCGAGCTCAGCCAGCCTAACACGGGTATGGCGGAAAAATACGCGCCGCGCATGGTGCAACCGCTGTTCCAGGCCGTCCAGGCGTTGCGCCTGGTCACGCAAGCGCCGCCCCGGATGTTGCAGGCGCTTTTGCAGATTGGAGAGGGTCTGTTGCAAATGGCCCAACCGGCGCCGCGTGGCAAGCTGCATGCGATTTTCAAGCCGGGTCAAGCGTTCAAACCATTCGGCGCGGTCGGGGCTGATGAGCTCCGCCGCCGCGGTGGGCGTGGGCGCGCGCCGGTCCGCGGTGAAGTCGGCGATAGTAAAATCAATTTCGTGTCCGATGCCGGTGACCACCGGGATTTGGCTGGCGTAAATGGCGCGTGCCACTACTTCCTCATTGAATGCCCACAAATCCTCCAGCGAGCCGCCGCCGCGCGCCAGAACCAATACATCGCACTCCGCGCGCGCATTCGCCGTGCGCAGCCTGTCCGCGATTTTCTGCGCCGCGCCCGCGCCTTGCACCGGGATGGGATAGATCAGCACCGGCAGCGCGGGAAAGCGCCGCCGCAGCGTGGTAAGGATATCGCGCAGCGCAGCGCCGGTGGGCGAGGTGAGCAGGCCGATTTGCCGGGGCAGGCCGGGCAAGGGTTTTTTATGCGCTGCATCGAATAAACCTTCCGCCGCCAGGCGCTGCTTGAGCAGTTCAAAGGCGCGGCGCAGCGCGCCCTCGCCGGCTGGTTCCAGGTGTTCCACGATGAGCTGGAATTCCCCGCGCGCTTCATACAGGCTCACGCGCGCGCGCGCCAGCACCTGCGTGCCGTTTTCCGGCGTGAAACCAAGGCGCAGGGAGTTCATGCGAAACAAGGCGCAACGCACCTGCGCCTGTTCGTCTTTCAGGGTGAAATACATGTGCCCGGAGGACGGGCGGGCGAGGTTGGAGATTTCACCTTCCACCCACAGCAGGGGCAAACCGCCCTGCAGCAGTGTGCGCGCCTCCTGATTGAGGCGCGACACGCTGTAGATGTCGCGCACCTGATCGGTTGAAGTAGCCAGCTCGTGCATGGATGAATGATAACCTACCCGCGCCCGGCGCGGGAGGCGCGCATGCGAGTCATTTACCTGGGGCCGAAAAAATAATATAATCACCTGTTTTATCGGTCTTATCGGGAAACCTGCCATGCGTGTTGGGAGCCAAGGCCTCACCTTCGACGACGTGCTGCTGGTGCCTGCCCACTCCACGGTGCTGCCCAAGCAGGTGGAGCTCGCCACGCCGCTCACGCGCGAGATCAACCTCAATATCCCGCTGGTCTCCGCCGCCATGGACACCGTGACCGAGGCGCGCCTCGCCATCAGTCTGGCGCAGGAAGGCGGTATCGGTTTTATCCACAAAAATATGTCCGTGGAGGACCAGGCGCGTCATGTGCGCCAGGTGAAAAAGTTCGAGAGCGGGATGATCCGCGACCCGATCACCGTTTCCCCCCATACCAGTATCGGCGAAGTGCTGGCCCTGACGCGCGCCAGCAACATCTCCGGCGTGCCGGTGGTGGAAAACGAAAAACTGGTGGGCATCGTCACCGGGCGCGATCTGCGTTTTGAGACGCAGTACGACAAGCCGGTATCGTCCATCATGACGCCCAGGGAGCGCCTGGTCACGGTGCGCGAAGGCGCGGGGCGCGACGAGGTGCAGAAATTGCTGCATCAGCACCGTATTGAAAAGGTGCTGGTGGTGAACGACAAGTTCCAGTTGCGCGGTCTGATCACCTTTAAGGACATTCAAAAGGCCACCGATAACCCGCTGGCCTGCAAGGATAGTCAAGGCCGCCTGCGCGTGGGCGCGGCGGTAGGCACCGGCGCGGAGACCGAGGAACGCGTGAGCGCGCTGATCGCCGCCGGTGTGGATGTGATCGTGGTGGACACCGCGCACGGTCACTCGCAATTCGTGCTCGATAAAGTGCGCTGGCTGAAAAAGAGTTATCCCGATGTACAAGTGATCGGCGGCAACGTGGCTACCGGCGCGGCGGCGCTGGCGCTGGTCGAGGCGGGCGCGGACGCAATCAAGGTCGGCATCGGCCCAGGCTCCATCTGCACCACGCGCGTGGTCACCGGCGTGGGTGTGCCGCAGTTGAGCGCGATTCTGGACGTGGCCGAGGCGCTCAAAAGCAGCGGCGTGCCGCTGATCTCCGACGGCGGCATCCGTTATTCCGGTGATCTCGCCAAGGCTATCGCGGGTGGCGCGCACTCTGTCATGATCGGCGGTCTGTTCGCGGGCACCGAAGAGGCGCCGGGCGAGGTTGAGCTCTATCAGGGGCGTTCCTACAAATCTTACCGCGGCATGGGCTCGCTCGGCGCCATGACGCAAGGGCGCGGCGCAAGCGAGCGTTACTTCCAGGAAGACGTGCGCCAGACGGAAAAACTGGTGCCGGAAGGCATCGAAGGGCGTGTGCCGTACAAGGGCGGCATGCATGCCATCATCCATCAGTTGCTCGGCGGCTTGCGCGCCAGCATGGGTTACACCGGCTGCCACACCCTGGACGCCATGCGCACCAAACCGCACTTCGTGCGCATCAGCGCGGCGGGCATGCGCGAGAGCCACGTGCACGACGTGACCATCACCAAGGAAGCGCCGAATTACCGGATTGACTGAAATTCAGAGAAAAGAGGCAAGAGAAAAGAGAAAAGAAAGATGCTCGTCGTAAACGATGTATCAGCCTTTTACTTTTCTCTTGTATCTTTCCTCTTTTCTCTGTATTTATGATTAATATTCACGCCCAGCGCATCCTTATCCTTGATTTCGGATCGCAATACACCCAGCTCATCGCGCGGCGCGTGCGCGAGGCGGGGGTGTATTGCGAGATCCATCCTTACGATCTCTCCGCTGATGCGCTGCACGCTTTTCACCCCAAGGGCATCATCCTCTCCGGCGGTCCGGAATCGGTGACCCTGCATAGCACGCCGCGCGCGCCGCAACAGGTGTTTGAACTCGGCGTGCCGGTGCTGGGCATCTGCTACGGCATGCAGACCATGGCCGCGCAGTTGGGCGGCGAGGTGGAAAGCTCCGCACAACGCGAATTCGGTTATGCCGAGGTGCGCGCGCGCGGCCACTCGGAACTATTGCGCGACATTGAAGATCGCACCAACGAGGAAGGCCACGGCCTGCTCGACGTATGGATGAGTCATGGCGACCGCGTGATGCGCCTGCCGCCCGGTTTTAAGCTCATCGCCACCTCGCACAGTTCACCCATCGCGGGCATGGCGGATGAGGCGCGCCGTTTTTACGGCGTGCAGTTCCATCCTGAAGTCACGCACACACGCCAGGGCGCGCGTATCCTGCAGCGCTTCGTGCTCGATATCTGCGGCGCCGCGCCGTTATGGACCGCGCGCAACATCATCAGCGACAGCATTGAGCAGATTCGCAAACAGGTGGGGAAGGACGACGTATTGCTCGGTCTTTCCGGCGGCGTGGATTCCTCGGTGGTGGCCGCGCTGCTGCACAAGGCGCTGGGCGAACAGCTCACCTGCGTATTCGTGGACAACGGCCTGCTCAGGCTCAACGAGGCCGATCAGGTCATGACCACCTTCGCCACCCACATGGGCATCAAGGTCATCAAGGTGGATGCGGAGCAACGTTTTTTAAGCGCACTGAAAGGCGTGAGCGACCCGGAAGAAAAGCGCAAGTGCATCGGTCGCCTGTTCATCGAGATATTCGAAGAACAGGCCACGAAAATAAAAGGCGTTCAGTGGCTGGCGCAAGGCACCATTTACCCCGATGTGATCGAGTCAGCCGCTGTAAAAACCGGCAAGGCGCACGTGATTAAATCGCACCACAACGTCGGCGGCCTGCCGGAAAAGATGAAGCTCAAATTGCTCGAGCCGCTGCGTGAACTCTTCAAGGATGAAGTGCGCCGTTTGGGCGTTGAGTTGGGCTTGCCGTACGCGATGGTTTATCGTCATCCGTTCCCCGGCCCCGGCCTCGGCGTGCGCATCCTGGGCGAAGTGAAAAAAAGACTACGCCGATACGCTACGCATGGCGGACGCGATTTTTATCGAGGAACTGCGCAAACATGATTTGTACGACAAGGTGAGTCAGGCGTTCGCGGTGTTTCTGCCGGTGAAATCCGTGGGCGTGATGGGCGACGCGCGCCGCTACGAGCCGGTGATCGCCTTGCGCGCCGTGGAGACCGTGGATTTCATGACCGCCCACTGGGCGCGTCTTCCCTACGAAATGCTGGAGAAAGTGTCCACGCGCATCATCAATGAAGTGCCCGGCGTGAGCCGCGTGGTGTATGACATCTCTGGCAAGCCGCCCGCCACCATCGAGTGGGAGTGATTTTCTGCATATAAGTCATTGATATTATTGGAATAAAAAAGTTACAAACTTTTTACAATCTCGTTATAAATCAGTCTGTTACGGAAACGCTTCCGCGAACATTGGCGATCATTCAGTAGAATGGTTGCAAAGCGTCATGTTATTGATTTAGAATGTCATTGTGGTTACAAAAACTGAAACGCTCAAGTCAAAGAAAAACGCATTCGACATTCTTGACGGTCAGGTCAAGATATATCGCACTAGCTCTAAAGTTTGGCAGCTTCAGATGTGGGTTCGTGAAGAACAGAAGTATGTGCGCGAGAGTCTTAAGACTGAGGACAGGGAACTCGCAATCAAGAGGGCGCAAGACCGGTTCATCTTCTATCGTGCAAGGATATTGAGGAATGAAAAAGTCTTCTCAATTGCTGCAAACGAACTAAGAGACAGATTTCTAGTGCATATTCAAAAGGCAGTCGAGCAAGGACAACTCTCGAGAGGTCGTGCAGTCAACATCAAGACACATACGAAGCACTATCTGAACTTCGTCGGTCGAACATCAAAAATACAAAACATAGACTCAAAGCAGTTTCGGGGGTACTTAGAATTTCGTCGTAAATCGAAGGCAGATATACTCGCTACAGTTGTCATTAATGAAAGCACGACGATTAAGCAGATGTACAAGTTCGCGTGTGATGATGGACTTATAGATCAGAGTTATCGTCTAGACTTCGGTGTCATAAAAAAACTGCAGGGTGAGGCGGTTAGGAGCAGTTACACAATCGCTGAATACACAGCACTGACTAATATCTCTCGCACTTGGTATAAGAAGAAAGACGCAAAGACAGACGAAGAACGGTTCTATAGACGCATCATCAATGACTTTGTATTAGTGATGTCAAACGGTGGTTTTCGGACTCAAGAAGCGAGACTGCTAAAGTGGAAGGATATCAAGAAAATCACAAAAGAAGGAGAAGAAACATACGCAGAAGTCGTGGTTCGCGCGGAAAACAGCAAAGTCAGAAAGAGCAGAACAATTGAAATGCGGAGAGGCGATCTGTTTGAGCGCATCAAAAAATACTCAGATCATACGGAGCGTGAGGACTTCGTCTTCACAAAATATGGTAGCAAAGATGTGCTGGACAAGACGCATCTTTATGATTACTTCAACGCTATGGTAGCAGAGGTAAAAAAAGAACATAATGATTTTGATGATACGAAGTCACTGTATTGCTTGCGTCATTTCTGGATTACTATACGCATACTAGCTGGTCTAAATGTCTATGATATTGCGAAGATCAGCGGAACTTCATTGCAACAGATACAAAAGCACTATGATGCAGCAGCAAGTCTCGTGACTAGTCAGAAGATGAACAAGAATATGCTGCGATTTGACAAACGCGGAAATGTGGTAGTTGAAGCAGTGAAGTGGTAGAGTAGGCGAGACGAGGTATAGGAGTCACTCAATGAACATGACCCTTTTGTTTTATTTAAATTAAACTCTTATGTATAGTTTGCGTAAGTCATAAGTTAATTTAGCATAAGAAATGCTAGTTTAAGCAAGGTATTTAATATGCTTGTGCATACTGAAATTGTTTTTGAATCGGATCATATAGAACTACACAGGAAAATAAAAATAAAAGAAGGTCCATGGCAATCATTTATAGTTATCCTTAATTCTTATTCTAAAAGAAGAAAATTCACATTGGGTTGGAATGGGTCAAGATTTTCTGTAGCCTCTGATCATGATAGGCTAAAAAAAATAGCACCCGAAATTCTTGCGCAGGTTGAATTATTTATAATAAAACATTTCACTGATAGTGAAAACAAATATAAGTCGATTGCCGAAGAAAGAGATGTAACAGAACTAATTCATTTTACCCAGGAAATAAACACAGTTTTTCGTAATAATATTGCGGACATTAAAAATAATATGTCTTTTAACGCAATCAGAGAATTAAGTGTAAATTTTGTTAAAAAATTAACAGTAGCAGAATCAGACAAACTTTATCGTGAATTGAATGGTGGAGCTGCAATAATTGAAAAGGAAGGACATTTGCATAGATATATTTACGCTTACGGTAAGATGCACCAAGCAAAACTAAATGAATGCTTTAAGACAATTGAAAATTTACAAACAGAACTCAATGCAAAAGATATTCAAATTATAGATTATGGTTGTGGACAAGGAATTGGAAGTATTATATTTATTGACTTTATTAAATCAAACCATTTAACCAATTTCACGATTTCAAAAATAATATTAATTGAACCGTCTGAAATAGCATTAAAAAGAGCATCACTAAATGTTAAATATTGTTTAAAAAGTGTTGCCAAAAATGAAAATATTTTGGCGATTAACAAAACAATTGAACAAATAGGTTCACAAGATTTATCAACCAAGTCAACATCAACAAAATTTCATATTTTTTCAAATATTTTAGATGTTAATGATTTTAATATTGATTTATTCGCTCAAAAAATAGATAATTCTCAAAAAGGAACTAACTACTTTATTTGTGTAAGCCCTAAATTGTGGAAAAAAGGAAAGCATCCAAGAAATTTAAGATTAGACACTTTTATGAATTATTTTCAACAAAGAAGAAACGTAAAAGTTTTATCTCAACGAGAAACCGATATTTGCACCAATACTGACAATTGGGCACGGTATGAAAGAATTTTTAAAGTAATTTACTAAATTGATAAATCAAAATAAAGTAACTTTGTAACATATAAAGGTTTAATAATGGACTTATTTGATACAACCGAAAATAACAACAAACTACCCTTTACCTTACCAGACAAGGGAGGGTACAGTTTCAAATTTGATGAAACTTTAAATGGATTTTTCATTACAATTCCAAACGGAGAATTATTTTATTCCGAGCATTTTTTTGACAAAAAAATTAGCGACAGAAGTATTGAATACTTTTTAGAGAACGACACAAATAATTGGCGAACTGCGAATTGGAGAGAATTGAACAAAGAACAATTATCACAAGTGAAATTTAAAAATATAAATTGGCATCACGACAAGCTGAATATGTACGGAAAAGAAGTTTTTTTACCACGTTATTCAGCTTGGTATGGAAGCAGCGACAAACCCTACACCTATTCAGGTTTGACATTACAGCCTAACACTTGGAACAAAGGACTTTTATTTATCAAAGACCAAATTGACAAAGTTGCGAATGTGCAGTTTAACAGCGTTTTGATGAATTGGTACAGAGATGGAGAAGATTATATAACTTGGCACACAGATGCAGAAAAAGAATTAGGCAAAAATCCAGTTATTGGTTCTGTAAACTTTGGTGCTACAAGACGTTTTCAATTAAGACGAATTGACGACAATAAAGAAAAGTTTGAACTGCCTTTAAAACACGGAACTTTTTTACTTATGCGTGGACAGACACAACATTTTTGGCAACACGGAGTACCGAAAGAATTAAAAGTAAAAGAGTTGAGATTTAACCTGACATTTAGAATAATCAATCCTTAAACTGTAAAAAATGGTCAAGCTCATTGCTAAGAGTGAGTCTTTTTTATTCTAGCAGCAATTCCATTTTTGTTTTTCTTTTTATCAGCTCGCGTGTCGCGATCTTGCAATTCACGCTTTACTTGTTCCATTACTAAACAGTAATCTCTGAAGCTCAGTATTTGTCTTGTATTTCTGTCGTTCATTCTGATTTTCCTTTTTTGTAATTCCCAAAAGTGAACTCTATGTCTTGAGTTGCATCATTGTAAGCATCATCGTCTATGATCACTATTTTGCCGCTTTTCAACTGAATAGGAGCCATCGCTAAATTATTCAGAATGCTTTCTAGAATTTTCTGTACCTTCTTGCTCAGCTTGCAGTCTCGCAAAGACAGAAAATCTCTTTTTACCTGATTCGCGTCTAAAATCACCCCCAAATATTCTTTACCACGAAATTTCGTGATCATGAACTTCTCTCCCGTATTGTTATTTGCACCATGTGTTGATATTTATACGAGAAGGATTGCTCATGTATTCAAGAAACTGTTCTAGTTAAGACTAGCACCCAATAATCTGTACACACTCGCTTTGCTGAGACTGTGGTTGATCATCAGGTCTTTGATTTTCACACCCCCAGCGCGACTCTGCTTCATCTCTGCAATCTGGATGTCTGTCAGCTTCGCGCGGCGCCCCAGATGTACTCCCCGTGACTTGGCGAGCGCAATCCCATCGGCTTGTCTCTCTTTGCGGAGCTCGTTTTCAAATTCTGCGATGCTTGCAAGCAAAGTAAACATCAATCGCCCGGAGGGTGTCCCCGTGTCTAGGTTTTGATCCAGCACCTTAAGCTGAACTCCCTTCGCTTCTAGTGCCGAGGTGATGTTAAGCAAGTCTCGCGTTGACCGAGCTAGGCGGTCGAGTTTTGTAATTACTAGCACATCCCCGTCTCGGACATATTCCAGGCAGACTTGCAGTTGCTCTCTGTTGACGGTGCGCCCAGACTTCTTCTCTTGAAACACTTTGTCACAGGATTTCAGTTTCTCCAGTTGCACGTCAAGAGACTGCCCAGTACTGCTGACTCTCGCATATCCGATATTTGGCATAGTATTCTTCTATTCTCAAAATGTCATGACCTTCTAAGATACCAAGGTAAGACATAGAATGAGACACGGCAACCAGCGGTTCCTTGCAGTTTTCGCATGGTGTCATAAGGTTTACTTTTTGAGACGGTCGCGGTGCAGTTCGAAAATCACTTAATCAATTTTAAACACAACGACAGAGACATCGCTTTTATTTGAATATTGCTTGAGTTTCATGACAAATTTGCTGATCTCGGTGTTGGTCACGATCATTTTCGTATTGGATGATAAGTCGAGAGTACTAAGGATCGAGTGTTTCTTGGTCTCAAGAAACTTCTTGTAGCTTGTAGCGTCGAATTTCATAATTTCCTCTTATTGTTGATGAAGACTTCACGCAAAGAAGCGGTTGCGTGAGTACTGAGGTAGCGTTCTTTGTAAAATTACTCGACAGAGAGTTGAGCACTTCAGAGAATTCTGCTGTGCTACTTCTGTGATTTGCTTAGCAAGCTCTTCGTCAATGCGAAGGTGCAGGTCACGATCTAAAAGTGGTTGGGTTGATTTCATTATCGGGTTCCTTGGATATGTGGTGAAGTCGCGCAGGTCCATGTTCTTCAATCGTTATAGGACAAAATCTCACTTTGTGCTGGCATCATCTATTTATACACTCATGAATTGCTCTGGAACGGTCTAGGACTGTTATAAGCATTAGAACAGTATCTATGCATCAATAAGGTGCTCTAAATCGTTCTGGAGTGTTCCTGCTGTATCTGCAATGGTCTAGAAACAGTTCAGGAGCTGTGCTTCGCACAATTCGCTTCGCTCATAGCTCTGTTGTTTAGTTTATAGACAAGATCAATACTAGAACTACTCGCATTTACTCAGTGAATTTCTCTCTGGTTTAGAGGAATAATAGGCAAGGTTCATCTACTGTTCTGAGGAACAGTTAATTTACTCACTCAAACAAAATGTCAGGTATTGCACACAGACACTAGGACTAGGCAGCTATTTTGAGTGAAGCGTCCGGCAGTAAATAGAGACTGCTAGTGTCGATTTGACAATCAGCTTGTCTCAGAAGCATATATTCCAGTACAGTCTTTACATTCGTATCGATTGCTTTCACTGAGACAGCATGATGATCTGGTAAAGAACGGCAAAACTTGGTGATCACGAGATGTTTAAATGATGAATACTCAGCGTGTTCAAACTCAACATTCTTCATCAGCATATGGATATGTCTCTGTGGTTTTTGGACGAGCACAGCAATTCTGAATAAATTTGACTGTTTATTCAAAAACACTTGTCTCTCTATTGAGGAAACTTTGGAAAAGATAAAATTACCCAGATTTTTAATCTTTGGACAATTCAGCGTAATGAAGAGATCGTTCTCTTCAAATGTTTTTACAGCCCAATCGACATATTTCAGTCTAGACTGGTATGGGTCTTGGAGACCTGTATTGTGACGATATACATCTTGAGTGTTCATAGATGTATTTAGGCAACTTTGTGCGTCAAAATGAGAAAATTACATATTTATTTTCATGGGGTTTACGCAGTTTTGGCAAACTCGAAGTATGCTTGCGTATAATTATATGAACGGGTTGCGGAAATACGGATGTTCCGCAATCGGCACTGCTCTGGTCGTGTTTGAATGTCTGCAACGACGATCTGGTTTGGTTTCTGATGTACTTTAGAGGAGAATGAGTGATTATGCGTGATTTTGGAGTTGCAAATAAGTTACAATGTATAATATATAGTATATATATCAATTACTTATTCAAGAGAAATCATTGAGTGGGAATAATCGCCCTCATCCCAACCTTCTCCCGGAGGGAGAAGGAGTATCTTCTCTCTCTCCCTCTGCGAGAGGGCACCTTTTTACTCTCTCCCTCTGGGAGAAAAAATATCTTTCCTCGCACCCTTCGCTTGCGCTCTTCCCTCTGGGAGAGGGCAGGGTGAGGGAGATGATAGACACCGACTGGATGCAACACGCCCTCAAACTCGCCGAACGCGCACAACAGGAGGGCGAAGTGCCGGTGGGCGCGGTGCTGGTGCTGAACGATGAAATCATCGGCGAAGGCTGGAACCGCCCCATCGCCGCGCACGATCCCACCGCCCACGCCGAAATCATGGCGCTGCGCGCCGGTGCAGCCAAACTCGGCAACTACCGTTTAAATAACACCACGCTTTACGTCACGCTGGAGCCTTGCGTCATGTGTGCGGGCGCTATGGTCCACGCACGTATCAAGCGCCTGGTGTTCGGCGCGAACGACCCCAAGGCAGGGGCCATTATAAGCGTCTTCAATATTTTTGACTCCAGCAAGCTTAACCATCGCGTGGAGTATGTAGGCGAGATATTGTCTGATGAGTGCGGCGCTATCTTGTCGCGCTTTTTTGAAGCGCGGCGTAAAAATCTATCACCGTAGGTCATCCGGCTTAAGCCCCGTATGTTTGGCAATACGAGCGAGCATTTTAGGCCCGATTTCTTCTTGATCGTGGAAGGCAAACACAACATCGGGCCAAGCAGGGCGGGAAAGCGTGCGGTGCGAACCTGACTGGCGCTTAACTTCCCAGCCTATGCGAAGCAAAGCGGCCAGTAACCGTTTGGCCTTAACCGCAGGCCACTGGCTCATGCCGCAGCAAAGGTGATATTCAGAGGCTCTGGACGACTTTCGCCATGCTCCAAACGCTCGGCTAACACACGCAAGGCCAAGGCTTCGGCTCGGGCCATAGCCTCATCGGCTGACGCGCCATAGGCAAACACACCTGGCAACTCAGAAACCTCTGCCAGCCAACGCCCATCCTCTTCACGCTCGTATTCGATATTGATATTCATGAGATTATTGAAGTCCGCTAATACGCTTTGTCATTTTACCACCTTCACCTACCAAGCGCGGCGTAAAAATCTATCACCGTAGCCTGGATGAAGTGAAACGTAATCCGGGAATCAAAGTCGCCTCCCGGACTCCGCTGCGCTTCATCCGGGCTACCTGCGATCCCAGTTGAATGAGGTTGGGTTTGCCATCATAAGAAGCATCAATAAACTGGGGTTGATGCCAAGTCTGATTGCACGACTTCCCTCGCGAGTCCGTACTTCCTCACGACAGAGTTGAGCATGTCAAGCATCCAGCGGGGGGCGGTTGGAGAGATGTAGACTCGGTTACCCTGATTTAACGGACACTCTGAATGGAGTTTATGATAACCCAATCGGGAAATAATCAGTAATTTTTCGTCTGTGTTTCGCGCTCCAGCAACCGCGCGAATTCTTCCGCGGGCAGCGGTTTGCTGAAGTAATAGCCATGGATGGCGGAGTTGAGGCAAAAAAATGTGTTGGTCGGGGCGAGAGGGTGAGCCGCGAAGCGGCGAACGCCAGTACATGGATGTACTGGCCGGAGTTCAGTAAACGCACTGAAGTAACGCCAAGGATGGCGGAGTTGAGGCAAAAAAATGTGTTGGTCGGGGCGAGAGGATTTGAACCTCCGACCACCTCCACCCCAAGGAGGTGCGCTACCAGGCTGCGCTACGCCCCGATGCTTGACTGACAAGACAAAGAGTTGATGCAGGGTATGTTGCCCAAGCGAGGCCCAGGCTGTGACGTGAGGCAACAAGCTGTATATGATAACCGACCTGACGCTGTGATTAAACTTTATTCCGTCAGCGTGTGGGAGTTTTCAGGAAGCTCAAGATGTCCTGTAGCTCGCTGCGCAGTTCGCGCAACAGCTCTCGATGGCTGTGCTCGCCGCTGTTTTTGGCGGCGCCTTTGGGTTCCGCGTGCGCGCCGTTGCCGGTCAATTTCTGGCGCGCGCCGCCGATGGTGAAGCCGTCATCGTAGAGCAGTGAGCGGATTTCGCGGATCAGGATCACGTCATGGCGCTGGTAATAACGGCGGTTGCCGCGGCGTTTGATGGGTTTGAGTTGCGGAAACTCCTGTTCCCAGTAGCGCAGCACGTGCGGCTTGACGCCGCACAATTCGCCCACCTCGCCGATGGTGAAGTAGCGCTTGCCGGGGATGGGCGGCAGTTCGTTGTTATTACTTGGTTCCAGCATTGTATTTCTCGACGCGCGCCTTGAGTTTCTGCCCGGAACGGAATGTTACCACGCGCCGCGCGCTGATGGGGATTTCCTCGCCGGTTTTCGGGTTGCGTCCGGGGCGGGTGTTTTTCTTGCGCAGCACGAAGTTGCCGAAGCCGGAGATTTTCACCGTGGCGCCTGTTTCCAGCGCGGCGGAAAGCTCCTCGAAAAAGGTTTCCACGAGTTCCTTGGCCTCGCGTTTATTGAGGCCCAACTCCTCGAACAGCTTGGTGGCCATTTCAGCCTTGGTGATCGCCATAGTGATTTTTATTATTCCCGTAAGCTCGCGCCCAATTCATCGCGCAGTTTTTTTACGATGCCTTCCATGATGGCGTTCACGTCCTGATCGGTCAGGGTGCGTGCGGCATCTTGCAGGGTCAAACCCAGCGCGAGACTCTTCTTGCCTGGCTCGATACCTTTTCCCTTGTACACGTCAAACAGTTCTATATCCCGCAGCAGGGCGGGGCAGGCGCTCACAATACACTCGCGCACCGCTGCCGCGCTGACTTTTTGCTCCACCACAACGGCTAGGTCGCGCCGGATGAAGGGGAATTTTGACAGCCCCCCAAACCGCGCCAACCGGCCTTGTTCCAGGGCCGCCAAGCGCAACTCAAACACAAAGGCGCGCTGCTTTAACTCCAAAGCGCGCTGTACCTGGGGGTGCAGCGCGCCGATCCAGCCTACCGTGTCTCCATTCCGGCTCACCTGGGCCGACTGGCCCGGATGCAGCGCCGGATGCGCCCCGGCCTCGAAACGGAAGCCGTCACCACAGCCGGTCAGATTCAGCAGCGCTTCCACGTCGCCCTTGAGATCGTAAAAATCCGCTTCCCGGCTCTCCAGCCCCCATTGGGGCGGGCAGGGGGCGCCTGTGACCACCCCGGCAATAAACTTTTCTTGAGTTATTTCATTGCCTTGAAGTACAAAGTTAACACCAGATTCAAAAAAGCGCAAGCGATTCTGTTGACGATTCTGGTTATAAATCAAGGTCTGGATCAGACCGCACCAGAGGGTGGAGCGCATCACCGCCATATCACTGGACAGGGGGTTGGCAAGTTCCAGAGGAGTGTGGCCGGGATTTAGCTGGCGTTGCAGATCGGGGCTCACGAAACTATAGGTGATGACTTCCTGATAACCGCGGGCGATGAGCAGATCGTGCATGCGCGCCTGTGCAACCCGGCTCTCGGAAGGCGCGCGGGCGGTGAGGGTGGCCTGCGGAAGTTGCGCCGGGAGGCGCGCGTAGCCATGAATGCGCGCCAGCTCCTCGATCAGGTCCGCTTCGATGCCGATGTCAAAGCGATGGCCGGGCGGCGTGACCAGCCAGCCGTCAACTTGCGGATTGACGTCCATCTCCAGCCCGCCCAATATTTCCGTGACTTGCTCGTGCGCCAGCGCCGTGCCCAGCACGCGCGCGATGCGCTCGCGCCGCAGCTTGATCGGAGCGTGCTTGGGCAGATGTTCCGCGTATACCGCCTCAGTCACCGGCCCCGCCTCGCCACCGGCGATTTGCAGCAACAGGGCGGTGGCGCGCTCCATGGCGCGGCGTTGTAGGTGCGGGTCCACGCCGCGCTCGAAGCGATGCGAGGAGTCGCTGTGCAGGCCGAGCGCGCGCGCGCGCCGCGCGATGAGCGCGGGGCTGAAAAACGCGCTTTCCAGAAACACCGTGTCACTCTCCGGCCCGATGGCGGCCTCTTGCCCGCCCATGATGCCGGCGATGGCCTGCGCCTTTTCGCCGTCGGCGATGACCAGCGTCTCCGCATCCAGAATGACCTGCTGGCCGTCGAGCAGGGTGAGTTGCTCGCCCTGCCGCGCGCGCCGCACCACGATGCGCCCGTGCAGCTTGGCCAGATCGAACGCGTGCATGGGCTGGCCCCACTCCAGCATCACGTAATTGGTGACATCCACCACCGCGCTCACGCTACGCACGCCGCTGCGCCGCAGCCGCTCCTGCATCCACAGCGGCGCCTGGGCGCGCGGGCGCAGGCCGCGGATCACGCGCCCCAGGTAACGCGGGCAGTCGGCGGGGGCTTGCACCTCGACCTCGAAATGACTCTGGACGATGTTGAATACCGCCTTGGAGGGCGGGGCATGGATTTTTAAACGGTTTAACAGGGCGACTTCGCGCGCAATGCCCGCGATGCTCAGGCAATCACCACGATTGGGGGTCAGGCCGAGTTCGAAGATCGCATCGTCCAGCTTGAGATAGCTGAAAACGTCCGCGCCGGGCTTGGCTTCAGGAGGTAATTCCAGCAGTCCCTGCGCCGACGGCCATGGATGGCCTAGCGTCGCGGGAGACAGGACGTCAGGAGCGACGTCGGCCATGCCCAGCTCCTGCGCCGAACACAACATGCCGTGCGATTCCACGCCGCGCAGCGTGGCGGGCTGGATGGTCTTGCCGCCGGCCAGAACGGCGCCGATGAGCGCAACCGGCACGCGCAGCCCGGCGCGCGTGTTGGCCGCGCCGGTGACGATGGTGACGGGCTGCTCGCGCCCCACGTTGACCGCGCACACCTTGAGCTTGTCCGCCTGCGGGTGCGGCTCGACCTTGAGCAAGGCGCCCACCACCACGCCGGAAAAGGGCGCGCACGCGGGTTGAATGGCATCCACTTCCAGCCCGGCCAGGGTCAACTGCTGGGCCAGTTCCGCGCGCGACAGCGCCGGGTTCACCCATTCACGCAACCATTGTTCGCTGAATTTCATAGAGACAGTTTCAAGTAGTAAGTAGCAAGTAGCAAGAAGGGTAAGCCGGTAGCGGTATTTTTCTTGCTACTTGCTACTCATTTTTTATTGGAACTGTCTCAGAAAACGTAAATCGTTTTCAAAAAACAAGCGTAAATCATTCACGCCGTAACGCAGCATAGCGAGGCGCTCCACGCCCATGCCGAAGGCCAGGCCGGTGTAGTGTTCGCTGTCTATGCCCACGTGCGCGAACACGTTGGGGTGCACCATGCCGCAGCCCAGCACTTCGAGCCAGCCGGTTTCCTTGCACACACGGCAGCCTTGGCCCGCGCACATCACGCAACTGATGTCCACCTCCGCGGAAGGCTCGGTGAAGGGGAAATAAGAGGGACGAAAGCGCGTTTTCAAATCGCGTTCGAAAAAGTTTTGCAGGAAATCCGCGAGCAGGCCCTTGAGGTCAGCGAAGGTGACACGCTCGTCCACCATGAAGCCTTCCACTTGATGGAACATGGGAGTATGCGTGAGATCGGAGTCGCAGCGATACACGCGTCCGGGCGCGATCACGCGCAGCGGCGGCGGGCGGCTCTGCATGACGCGCACCTGCACCGGGGAGGTGTGGGTGCGCAGCAGGGTATTTTTGTTGAAGTAGAAGGTGTCATGCATGTCGCGCGCCGGGTGTCCGGCGGGGACGTTGAGCGCCTCGAAGTTGTGGTAATCGTCTTCCACTTCCGGGCCTTCGACGATTTCAAAGCCAAGCTGGGTGAAGATGTGTTCGATACGGCGCAGGGTGCGGCTGACCGGGTGCGCGCCGCCACTGTGCTGCCCGCGGCCGGGCAAGCTGACGTCGAGCGCTGCATCGCTCAGGGTGGCTTCCAGCTCCGTGATCTCAAGCGCGCCGCGCCGCACCTTGAGCGCCTGCTCGACGCCGTCTTTCGCCTGGTTGACGGCCTGGCCTATCTCGCGCCGCATTTCCGCGGGTAGCGAGCCAAGCTGCTTCAGGAATTCGGTGAGCAGGCCCTTCTTACCGAGATAGCGCACGCGCACCTTGTCCAGCGCGGCGCGGTCACGCGCCTGCAAGATTTCCCGGCGCGCCTCATTCACGGTGTCAGCAAGCTTTTGCATGGTTGTTATTTCCTGTCGCTCTTACGCATCCATGCGTCCGCGACATTCGCAGAACCCTTCGCTACGCTCTTCCCTGTGCAGCACAATAAAAAAGGGAAAGGTCTTGCGGCCTTTCCCTCATTTTAGGTCGCTCCCGGCGTCCTGCCTCCCGCGACACTAGTGCGTCCCTGCACGTCGTCGCTCCCGGCATCCTGCCCCGGCTGGCCCAGGCTTTGCACGTTGGGCGTGCCGCGCACGCCTCAGTTCGGGGCTTGGCCCTTGGCCTTTTGCGCCAGCGCGGCAAAGGCCGCTTTATCGCTTACCGCGATGTCCGCCAGCACCTTGCGATCAATATTAATCATGGCATTGCGCAAGCCGTTCATCAGGCGGCTGTAGGACAGCCCGCATTCGCGCGCGGCGGCGTTGATGCGCACGATCCACAAGGCGCGGAACTGGCGCTTGCGCTGCTTGCGCCCGATATAGGCGTATTGTCCGGCCTTGATGACGGCCTGTTTGGCGACGCGATAGATATTTTTGCGCGCGCCGTAATAACCCTTCGCCTGGGCGAGGACTTTTTTGTGGCGCGCACCAGCGGTGACGCCGCGTTTAACTCTTGGCATGACGACCTCTTAACTATAGGGCAATAAACGGCGCAAACCCGCGACGTCGGAATCATCCACCATGACGGTGCCGCCGAGCAGACGCTTGCGCTTGGCGTTCTTCTTAGTGAGGATGTGTCTGTGATGCGACTGGCGGTGCTTGAAGCCGCCCGAGGCCGTGCACTTGAAGCGCTTGGCCGCGCCGCTGTTGGTTTTCAGTTTTGGCATAACTTATCACTCTCTTATAAAGCTTATCTCAAAACTCCCCCTCCCTTGCAGGGAGGGGGCGAGGGGGAGGGTAGAGGGCTTAATCTATAAGCCTCTCACCCCCACCCTGGCCCTCCCCCTAAAGGGGGGGGATATAGTTGTAAATGCTGTCCGGACCGATCAGGATGCGGCGCCGCGGCGCGCGGCTTTGGGTGCGATCACCATCACCATCTGTCTGCCTTCCATCTTTGGGAATTGCTCCACCGTGCCGACTTCCGCCAGATCGGTTTCAATCCGTTTCAGCAGATTGACTCCCAGTTGCTGATGCGCCATCTCGCGCCCGCGATAGCGCAGGGTGATCTTGGCCTTGTCTCCATCACTCAGAAAGCGCACCAGGTTGCGCAGCTTGACCTGATAGTCGCCTTCATCGGTGCCGGGGCGGAACTTGACTTCCTTGACCTGTATCTGCTTTTGCTTCTTCTTGGCCTGATGGCGTTTCTTGTTTTCCTCGAACAGAAACTTGCCGAAATTCATGATGCGGCATACCGGCGGTTTGCTATTGGGTACGATCTCCACCAAATCCAGCTCGGCTTCCTCGGTCAGCCTTCTGGCTTCCTCAATAGGCACCACTCCAATCTGTTCACCATTGGCCCCGACTAGGCGCACCTCCGGGACGGTGATTGCATCATTGAGCCGGGTGTCTCTTTCAGCAGCGATAGGTACTTCCTCCTCGTTAAATCTCTAAAACAACATGGCCGCGGCGCGCGATTTCCATCTGGCTCCGCTTCAGGTGGGCCTCCAGTGTCATCGGCCCCAGGTCGTCGCCTTGTCGCGTGCGCACGGCCACGGTATGGCTTTCCACCTCGCGGTCGCCTACGACCAGGAGGTAGGGAACACGTTGCAGTGTATGCTCCCTAATTTTAAAGCCTATCTTCTCATTTCTCAAGTCTAATTTTACCCTGAGTCCATGTTTTTTCAGCATTTCCGCGCATTGCCGGGCATAATCGGCCTGATTATCGGTGATATTCATCACCACCGCTTGCACCGGAGCGAGCCAGAGCGGGAAGGCCCCGGCGTATTCTTCGATCAGAATACCGATAAACCGCTCCAGCGAACCCATGATGGCGCGGTGCAGCATCACCGGCACCTGCTTGGAGCCGTCCTCGGCGATGTAGTGGGCGCCCAGGCGGCCGGGCATGGAGAAGTCCACTTGTATGGTACCGCACTGCCAGATGCGGCCGATGCTGTCCTTGAGCGAAAAATCGATCTTGGGGCCATAGAACGCGCCCTCGCCGGGTTGTAAATCCCACGGGAGCTGTTTGGCGTTAAGCGCCTGTTCCAGCGCATGCTCGGCCTTGTCCCAACCCTCGTCCGCACCGATGCGTTCCTGCGGGCGGGTGGAGAGCTTGTAGATGATCTCCTTGAAGCCGAAGTCGGCGTAGACCTGATGCAGCAGGTCAATGAAGTTTGACACTTCCTGTTGCATCTGCGCCTCGGTGCAGAAGATGTGCGCGTCGTCCTGCACGAAGCTGCGCAGGCGCATCAGGCCGTGCAGCGCGCCGGACTGCTCGTTGCGGTGGCAGGAGCCGAACTCGGCCAGGCGTAGCGGCAGGTCGCGGTAGCTTTTCAGCCCCTGATTGTAGACCTGGATGTGGCACGGGCAGTTCATCGGCTTCACCGCGTACAGGCGCTTCTCCGACTCGGTGATGAACATGTGTTCCTTGAACTTGTCCCAGTGGCCGGACTTTTCCCACAGGCTTCTGTCCACCACCTGCGGGGTGCGGATTTCCTGGTAACCGTGTTCGCGCCACAGCGCGGCCATGTACTGGGTGACCTCTTGATAGATACGCCAGCCGTTCTCGTGCCAGAACACCATGCCCGGCGCTTCTTCCTGAAAGTGAAACAGGCCGAGCTGTTTGGCGAGCTTGCGGTGGTCGCGTTTCTCCGCCTCCTCCAAACGATGCAGATAGGCCTTGAGGTCTTTTTCGTTGAGCCAGGCGGTGCCGTAGATGCGTTGCAGCATCTCATTCTTCGAGTCGCCGCGCCAATACGCGCCCGCGAGCTTGGTGAGCTTGAAGGCCTTGAGCTTGCCGGTGGATGGCACGTGCGGCCCGCGGCACAGGTCTGTGAATTCGCCTTGCTTATAGAGCGAGAGTTCCTCACCGGCGGGAATGTCCTCGATGATGCGCGCCTTGTATTCCTCGCCCATGGCGCGGAAGAATTTGACCGCCTGCTCGCGCGTCATGACGCTGCGCGCCACGGGGAAATCCTTGTCCGCCAACTCCTTCATGCGCGCCTCGATGGCGGTCAAATCCTCCGGCGTGAAGTGGCGCTCGAAGGCGAAGTCATAATAAAAACCGTCTTCAATCACCGGGCCGATGGTGACCTGCGCCTGGGGGAACAGCTCCTTCACCGCCTGCGCCAGCAGATGCGCGCTGGAGTGGCGGATCACCTCCAGCGCCTCCGGGCTTTTGTCGGTGACAATGGCGACACTCGCATCATGATCAAGCGTGTACGAAGTATCCACCAGCCTGCCGTCCACCTTGCCCGCGAGCGCGGCCTTGGCCAGCCCCGCCCCGATGGAGGCGGCGATGTCCTTGAGGGTGACGGATTGCGGATACTCGCGGCGGCTGCCGTCGGGGAGGGTGACTATGGGCATAGTGTATGTTCCTTATTTTCAGTGGCGACCCCTACCAAAGGCCGCGTGATTCCTCACCCTCACCCTCATTCCCTCTCCCCCGCAAGGGGAGAGGGAGGCGAGCCGGGCGCGCTTGCGCGCGATTTTGTTTACTCTGGTAGGCGCGAGTGGGATCGAACCACCGACCACTACCATGTCAAGGTAGTGCTCTACCACTGAGCTACGCGCCTGTAAATTTTAAAGTAAGGCGCATTTTATCACGCCTGAGCGTAGTTTATGAAGGTGTTGTCAAACGGCCTTGCGTCTGGCCTGACACCAAGGAGTGTGTGCAAGGAAGCGTTGTTGGACGTGGCGGGATGTCAGGGATCGTCGTACACTGCGGTGGGCAGCATCAGCGGACCGAGACGATAACAAGATAGATGGCAGCGCCTAAGGAAATCATTGAACTGGTCGCGCGTTTCAGCGAGCACGTCGAGGCTTACCGCAAGGGGGGGTTGAACGAAACCCAGCTCCGGGTCGGCTTCCTCAACCCGCTCTTCGAGGCGCTCGGGTGGGACGTCCGCAATCAGCAGGGACTCGCCGAGGCCTACCGCGACGTCATACACGAGGATGCCATCAAGATCGGCGGCAACACCAAGGCGCCCGATTACTCCTTCCGCGTCGGCGGCACCCGCAAGTTCTTCGTCGAGGCCAAGAAGCCCTCCGTGTACATCAAGGGTGAGCCCGAACCGGCCTTTCAGGTTCGCCGCTATGCCTGGTCGGCGAAGCTGCCGCTGTCCATTCTCAGCGACTTCGAAGAGTTTGCGGTCTACGACTGCACCGTCCGTCCGGGCAAGACGGACAAGGCGGACAAGGCTCGCCTCTTCTACTGGACCTTCGATCAATACGCCGAAAAGTGGGACGAGATCGCCGCGATTTTCTCGAAGGATGCCGTCCTCAAGGGCTCGTTCGACAAGTTCGCGGCAACCACCAAAGGCAAGAGGGGCACGGCCGCAGTAGACAGCGCATTCCTCGACGAGATCGAAACCTGGCGCGAATCGCTCGCCAAGAACATCGCCTTGAGCAACCCGGAACTGTCCCAGCGCGCGCTCAACTACGCCGTGCAGCAGACCATTGACCGTATCGTCTTCCTGCGCATCTGCGAGGATCGCGGCATCGAGCCCTACGGCCAGCTTCAGGCGCTGGCAAACGGGGCGAACGTCTACAAGCGGCTCACCGAACTGTTCCACAAGGCCGACCAGCGCTACAACTCCGGGCTGTTCCACTTCCGCGACGAAAAGGATCGCTCCGAGCCGCCGGACAAGCTCACGCTCAAGCTCGAAATCGGCGACAAGCCGCTCAAGGAGATTTTCCAGAATTTCTACTACCCGGACAGCCCTTATGAGTTCTCGGTCATCGGGGCGGATATTCTGGGTAGCGTCTACGAGCGATTCCTCGGAAAGGTCATTCGCCTCACCGCCGGACACCGCGCGAAGATCGAGGAAAAGCCCGAGGTCAAGAAAGCCGGTGGCGTTTACTACACGCCGACCTATATCGTGGACTACATCGTCCGGCACACGGTCGGCAAGCTGGTCGAGGGGAAAACACCGAAAGAGGTCGAGAAACTGCGCATCCTCGATCCCGCCTGCGGCTCGGGTTCATTCCTGATCGGCGCTTATCAATATCTGCTCGACTGGCACCGCGACTGGTACGAAAAGGACGGCGCCGACAAGCACGTCAAGGGCAAGCAGCCCCAGCTTTGGCTGGGCAAGGGCAGTATGTATCGCCTCACTACATCAGAACGCAAGCGCATCCTCATCAACAACATCTACGGCGTGGATATAGACGCCCAGGCCGTCGAGGTCACCAAGCTCTCGCTGCTGCTCAAGGTGCTGGAAGGCGAATCCGACCAGACCTTGCAGACGCAACTCTTCCACGAGCGCGTGCTGCCGGACCGGAACGTGTCAACAACTTTGAGACACTGGTTGCGGGGAGTTTAGTGTCGAACGCGGTGCCTCCCCGGGTGCACGCGGCGTTGGTTTTGGCAAGTTGATGCCGACCTGCGCGGGCAGGGCGGGCGGTGTCGGATGACGCCGCGTGAAGCGCTCGGGGTGCGCCACGAACGCCTGATGGAGCACGTCCTGGCGAGCATCGTAGAGCGGCTGCGCCTGGCCGGTGTGCACCGCCGCCGGGGTCATGTAGCCGATGCCCGAGTGGCGATGCTCGTGGTTGTACCAGGCGAAGAACCCCTGACAGAACGCGCGGGCGTGCTCGATGGAGTCGAAACGCGCGGGGAAGTCCGGCCGGTACTTGAGGGTCTTGAACTGCGCCTCCGAGTACGGGTTGTCGTCGCTGACATGCGGGCGGCTGTGGCTCTGGGTGACGGCGAGATCCGCGAGCAGCAGCGCCACGGGCTTGGAGCGCATCGAGGTGCCGCGATCGGCATGCAAGGTGAGCTGCCCGCGGGCGATGCCTTCCTTGTCGCAGGTGGCGGCGATGAGTTCGTGGGCGAGCTCGGCGGACTCCCGCGGTGCGATCATCCAGCCGACCACGTAGCGGCTGAACACGTCGAGGATGACGTACAAGTGAAAGCACGCCCACTTGGCCGGCCCCTTCAGCTTGGTGATGTCCCAGGACCACAGCTCGCGCGGTGCGCACGCGAGCAACTCGGGTTTGGCATAGGCTGGATGAGTGAGTTCATTGCGTCGCCCGCGCGTCTCGAAGGCTTCGCGCAGCAGCCGGTAGAACGTCGACACCGAGGCTGTCAGCCGCAGTTCGTCTGACAGCAAGTTGCCCGCATTATCTCTATCATCCGTCATCGTCCGAAACTTATAGAAATAGAAAGGCTTACCATACAATCCTGGGCGCTGCTGCTTGAACAGGAGGGGGCTCCCTAATGCAAATCGCGCCAACAATGCCACAAGGAGAATCAATGGAGATAACATGGCAAGCATGAGCAAGGCTGTCAGTAAATCGAATAGGCGCTTTAGCACGGCAGCGTTTCAGGACGAATGCATGAGTTGTCTGTAATACTCGATTACCGCGGACGTTACCATTTCCTTGGGAAAATCCCGCCGAGCCCGGTTGCGCGCACTCTCTCCCATTTTCTCTCTCAATACCACATCCTCGGCGAATTGCTTCATTAACCTCACGATTGACTCTACGTCCCCTGCATCATGTAATAGCCCGGTTATCCCATCTTCAACCGCATCCGTAATGCCATAAATCCGGGAAGCAATAGCGGGTATACCCACTGACGCAGCTTCAATAATGACGGTACCAAATCCCTCCCGATAACTGGGCAGACAAAAAACATCCGCTGCCGCCATGTAATGTTCTGGCGCGCTCGAATAATCAACAAAATGCAATTTATCACCGTGAGCCTTACACAACTGTTGCATGCGCCCCCGCATGCCAGCCTCGTCTGGCCCTACAACCATACAATGCGCATCCTCTCGGCCATCGCATAAATGGCTAAACGCCTCTGCTAGATCAAGCACCCCCTTGTCCCGGTTCAGCCTCCCCAAGAACAGGAACACAACAGCATGATCAGGAATGCCCAAGCGGCTTCTAATTTCTTTGCGCGCGGCCGAATTTTGGCAAAAGCGCCGCGTATCGACACCACTTATGGAACCCTTGGCAAGCACCTTTGAATTGCAGTCTTTAATGACTCTTTCTGCGAGAAGGAAATTCCGTTGAGAGGCACTATCAACAAGAACATTAGTGGCCAGCGAAGCAATAAGCCAATCCATGCTTTTAAAAACCCATCTGTTTAATCCGGAGCGCGTCGCCCAGACTTGGCCTGTAAAAGTGTGGATTCTCGCCCTGATGCCGGCACAAGAAGCAGCAGCCATCGCCAGCAGGCCTGCTTTGGGGGTAACTGAGTGCACAATATCGAATCTGTGCTGACGGAACAAACGAAACAAAGAAACAAGTGCCGCCAAATCCCGCCAGGGAAATATTTTCCGTTCTATGGCGAGGGGCACAATAGTGACGTTTTCTCTCTGCCAAGCCAAGCTGGCTGAATCCTCCAGGTTTGCGACCACATAAACGCGGTAAACCCGGCTCAGGGCCTGAATCTGATCCAGCAAGAAAGCATTTACAGTCATAGCGCTGGACACAACAATGCAGACTTGCTTCAAACCGCCTGTTTCCACTCTGTGACTAATTGCTTCAACCCCTTTTCCATGCTGACAGGATGTGCATACCCTAATTCTTGTTGAATCCGCCCCCGCCCTTTTGCCGCAGGTTTGCTGCCACAAAGTACCAGCCCTTCCACAATATTGTCCACATGAATATAATTTGCCGATGCCCCTCCCTTGCCAATAAAAAAGAATAGGCCCCGATTGATCATTGCCACCATGCTAAATAACGAACGATTTTGCATCCTTGGCCCGAAAACATTAGCAGGGCGTAAAATTGTATAGGAGAAGGCCCCGCTTGCTGCGGCAGCAGAAACAAGCCAGTCAGACTCCGCTTTGGTTACCTCATAGACTCCCAATGGATTTTCGGGGGTTGCTTCAGTTATTACTCCCTGTGATATTGGGCCGTATGCACCAACACTGCTGAGCTGTACCCAATGTCCAACTTTACCTGCCGCAGCATCCACCAATTTCTGTGCGCCCGCCACATGTGTCGCGTGCATACATGATGAATCGCGAATCTCGCCGGCGCAATGATAAAGGACGTCGACGCCGCCTACAAAAGATTCTAGATTCTCTATTCCCCCAGGCAAGTCGCCGCGATGTATATCAACCGCATCAGGCAACCCCGACTCGCCGGATGCGCGACGTGACAATACACGCACTTCATCGCCCTGTGCCAGATGGCGCAACACCAATTTTAGGCCGATAAAGCCGGTGCCTCCCGTGATCGCGACAATCATGGGTTCACCGCTTGCTCCGGTGTGTTTCCAGCAGCGTAAAATCCCCCGCCAAGACGATAAAACAGGATCTTTGCCACTTCGAGCAATACATTTCGCGCCGCATTCTGATCTTTCCACCAGTCCACTGGGAAGGGCTCGTAAGGCGTTGCTAGAACTGTAACATTGACACCCGGCAACTTGTCCCGAAAAATCATGAGAGTCCGCCTTGCGTGGTAAGGCGAAGTCACTACCAGAAGCCGCCAGTTACTGCCTTGCGTCAGCTTTCGAACTGCCAGCGCCTCTTCCAAGGTGCTCACCGAAGCCTCGCCGAAAAACCCTATATCCTTATCCGGGACACCTTTCTTGATGAGCACCTGCCGATAAACCTCTTCGGCGCGCGGGAAAGGCACGCCCAACTCATCCAGTTTACGCTGGCCGGGCAAGCGGATCGGTCTGCTGATATAGACCTTGCCGGCAAAACCCTGCACATATAAATCGGCACCGTAAAATGCACGGGCGGGTTCGCCCGCCAAGACTATAATGGCATCAGCCTTCGCGGGCAAACCCGCCGTCGACAGCCAGCTTGCAACATGATTCGCTCCCAGCACCACTGCCATCATCAACAAGACGGCAACCCCCAAGAGGGCACCGCCACACCGGAGCAAACATTTCATGGCAGCCTGGGACGCCCAAGGCGTCGTGTCATACCTACCTGATTTGCCATTTGATGCCTTCCATCAAACCCCTGATGGAGCCTGAGATGGGACCGAAATGCCGCAATTTGATAGACACAACGGCTGCCTCCAACGTCAAGCCAACCAATAGCCACAGCAGGCCACTAATCTAGAGCGAGCCCACTCCCCAAACCCCCTGTGTCAGCATGATGTGAGACACTTTCCTGAGTGAATTTACTGTAGAAAGGAAGTGACGATCATGATTCCGGAGATACACACTTTGTCTGATATCGGAGCGCTAACGAGTTCGGTGGGCAGTACACCCGATCCCGAGGTGACGGCGCTACCCAAGCGGCGGCGGTTTTCCGCGGCGTACAAGCGCCATATCGTGCGCGAAGCCGATGCCTGCAAGGCGCCAGGCGAGATCGGTGCGCTGCTGCGCCGGGAAGGGCTGTACAGCTCGCACCTCACGCACTGGCGCCGGGAGCTCGAGGCCTGCGAACAGGCGGCCCTGAGGCCTAAGCCACGCGGACCCAAGCCGCAGGCGGCCAAGGCCGAGTCGCGCCGGATCGAAGCGCTGGAGCGCGCGGTCGTGGGGTTGCGCCGCAAGCTCGAACGGTCCGAGCAGATTGTCGAGGCCCAAAAAAAACTCTGCGAGCTGCTGGGCTTGCCCCCGGCCGATGGGGTGTCGCAATGAATACCGCGCTTGAAATCGCCCCGCGCATCGGCGTGCGAGCCACCTGCGCGGCGCTCGGGGTGGCCCGCGCGACGTTCTACCGTGCGCAGTGCCCGCAGCCGACGCGGCGGCCGAGTTCCGCGCACCCGTCCTCGCCGCGGGCACTGAGCGTAGCGGAGCGGCATGACATCCTGGCGCTGCTGCACGCCCCGCCGTATCTGGACCTCAGC
>JBCKVB010000009.1:0-41971 GCA_038924245.1 Gammaproteobacteria bacterium
CAATTCCGGAGCGGTGATGCCGGCAATGGGTCGCTTGCCTATCCACGGGAAAATGTCGCGCTCCAGTCGCCGGATGATTTTGTCCGCGTGGGAAGGCACCCACTTAGTCGAAAACTTGGCAAACCATTCCCGCGCCACTTCCTCGAATGAATCCACGGCGGGCAGTCCATCGGCAATGCGTCTACCGGCCTCCAGTGTCTTGGCTTGTTGCGCCTTGCCCGCCTTGCGTACATCGCTGGGGTCAGTGCCCGCCGCCACCAGTTGCCGCGCTTTATCCGCCTTGTCGCGTGCCGCTTTTAGCCCAGTGTGGGGATATACGCCAATGGAAAGGGTTTTGCGCTTGCCGCCGATGCTGTAATCCAGGCGCCACCAGCGCGCGCCGTTCGGCTTGACCAGCAGATAAAGTCCATCGCCGTCACTCAGACGGAATGTGGCCTCCGTGGGCTTGGTGGTGCGGATGGTCACATCCGTCTTGATTAGGTGTCGCGCCATTGCAGTAACTCCCGTAAGAATGTAACAACTTTTAGGGTGTTACCGCATAAGTTACTGCATAAAACGCCGGATTGCAATAGATGTTACTGGAATGCTTCGGACAAGAAAAAGGCCGTAAACCTTGATTTTATTAGGTTTGCCGGCCTTGTTAGGACTGCGTTGGATCATCAAATGGTGGAGGCGGTGGGAATCGAACCCACGTCCGCAAATCCGCCGCCCTTGGTTCTACATGCGTAGCCTCATCTTTGGATTTAACCGGCTGTTACCCGACAGGCAGGGAACACAGCAAGCGAGTCCAGTAAAGTTTAGCGCGTTGTCCCTGGACGAGCCGCAGCGCGATCTTGTGAGAGTCGACCTCTGAACGTCCTTGCGGACTCTGAACGCACAAGCACGGCTTCAGTCAGAGGTTAGCGGTGATTAAGCCGCTAAGGCGTAGTTGTCGTTGTTGGCAACTATCTTTTGTGCAGTTGGATTTACGAGGTGGTCTGCCCCTCGGCATGCCCCTTAGGTTTTGTGACCCACGTCGAAACCGGGTCGCCCCCATAAAGAGTATCAGTTAAGACAGTATAATCCTTAATTAAGTTCCATACCACGTCAGCGTGTCTTGAGCAGGCGTTGCTTCTCGCGCTGCCAGTCTCGGTCGCGCTCGACATCGCGCTTGTCGTGCGTTTGTTTGCCTTTGGCGAGGGCAACTTCGAGCTTGGCGCGGCTGTTTTTCCAGTAGATCGAGAGCGGCACCAAGGTGTAGCCCTTGCGCTCCACCGCGCCGATGAGCTTGTTCAGTTCGTCCTTGTGCAGCAGCAGTTTGCGCGTGCGTAGCGGGTCGGGGTGAATGTGGGTGGAGGCGGTGAGAAGAGGGGAGATGTGGGCGCCGAACAGCCAGGCCTCGCCGTTTTTTAGCAGCACATAGCTCTCCTTTAACTGAATGTGCCCGGCGCGCAGGCTTTTGACTTCCCAGCCTTGCAGGGCAATGCCGGCCTCGACGCGATCTTCCAGAAAGTAGTCATGGCGCGCCTTCTTGTTGACGGCAACGGTGCGCGGCGCGGGTTTCTCTTTGCTCATAGCGGCATTATATAGTGCCTGCGCCAGCGGAATAACAGAGATTCACGGCCGCGTTGAGTGTGTTGCGCAAGTCGGCGATAATAGCGCCATGATTAGCAAAAGCGCGCTGGTGCCCTACGCGGCAGGCGATATGTACGCCCTGGTGGATGACGTCGGCTCTTATCACAAATTCCTGCCCTGGTGCCGCGCCGCGCGCGAGCTGAGCCGTAACGAGGATGAGGTGCACGGTGAGATCGAAGTCGCCTACGGCGGGATGCACAAGTCCTTCACCACCTGCAACCGGCTGCAAAAAAACAAGATGATCGAGATACGGCTGGTGAATGGACCGTTCCGTCATCTGGAGGGTTTCTGGCGCTTTGACGCGTTGAGCCAGGAGGCCTGCAAGGTGAGCCTTGATCTCGATTTCGAGTTTCATAACAGACTGGTCGGGCTGGCGTTCGGCCCGGTGTTCAATCAGATCAGCAACAGCCTGGTGGACGCCTTTTGCGAGCGCGCGCGACAGGTGTATGGCAAACGCTGACGCGCAGACCATCAACTCCTAAGCAGGAGCGTAAGCAGCGCAGCGCGAAGTTGGCTCAGGGCGGGTCCTGAGCCGCGTTTTCCGGAGATGTGTCCGCAGCGGGAGGTGTCGCGGGTTTGATGTCGCCCTCGATGCGCGTGAGCTTATCGTCATCGAAGAACAGCGTGAGACGGCGCTGCTGACGCTCGCCGCCGCCCTGTTGTAGGCTATATACGTAATCCCAGCGGTTCTGGTGGAAGGCGTCGGCGATAGGCGGGGTGCCGAGCACGAACTTGACCTGGGTTTTGGTCATGCCGGGTTTGAGCTTGGCGACCATCTCCTGGGTGATGGCGTTGCCCTGCTGGATGTCTATCTTATATACACCGGGGATGGGCACGGAAGCACAGGCGGCCAGCGCGAGGCTTGCGCTCAGGAGCAAAACAATGCGAAGCTTAGGCATCGGTAGGGTTGGACGGGCGGCGTTTTATGAATGCCGCATCATAACGCAAGGGCGGTTTAAGTGAAACGGATTATTGAAACAGGAAGTCAGGCTGAGAGCCGTGATCTGAAGAGCGCCGGGCTCAAGGCCACGCTGCCGCGCATCAAGATTCTGCAGATGCTGGAAAGCAGTCCGGCCAAGCACTTGAGCGCCGAGGACGTATACAAGAACTTGCTCGGAAGCGGCGAGGACGTGGGGCTCGCCACCGTATACCGCGTGTTGACCCAGTTTGAGTCCGCCGGGCTGGTGTCGCGCCATCACTTTGAGGGCGGACACTCGATGTTCGAGCTCAACGAAGGCAAGCATCACGATCATATTCTGTGCGTGAAGTGCGGCAAGATCGAAGAGTTCATGGACGAAACGATCGAAGAGCGCCAGCGCGTCATCGCCAAAAAGGCCGGCTTTTCCATGACCGATCATGCGCTCTACATTTACGGCATCTGCGCCGCCTGCCAGCGCCGCAAGGGTAGGTGAGGCACATTTGCTGTAAGGGTACGTGTAGTTGAGCCTGCCCGGAAGCGGGTTCGTGAACATAATGAAAAACCGGGCGCTTTTCTGCCTGCGTTACTGGTAAGCCGAGCGGATTCAGTTCCTGCTTGCCTTTGCTTCCTTGATCTGAGCATTGTTCAGCATCTCGCCGGCGTGGGCCAGCGTCTGTTCGGTGATTTTCACCCCGCCCAGCATGCGCGCGATTTCATCCCGCCGTTCCTCCGCGCCGAGCGTCCGTAGCGTGATTCTCGTAGCCTCTTTTTTGGTCTCCTTGCTCACCTGGATGTGATGCCGCCCTTGCGCGGCCACTTGCGGCAAATGCGTCACGCACAACACCTGGCGCTGTTCGCTCAACGCGCGTAACTGCTGTCCCACGATCTCCGCCACGCCGCCGCCCACGCCTACATCCACTTCATCGAAGATCAATGTCGGGATGCGCCCGCTCTGCGCGGTGATAACCTGGAGCGCGAGACTGATGCGCGACAGTTCGCCGCCGGAGGCGACCTTGTTCAGGGGCTTAAGCGGCTGGCCGGGATTCGCGCTCACCAGGAATTCCACGCGCTCCAGACCGTGCGCCGCGTATTGATCTTCCGCCACACGCTCAAGCTGAATTTCAAGCCGCCCGCCCGGCATGCCGAGCTGCTGCATGCGCGCCGTAACCTGTTTTTGCAGCTCCTTGGCCTGTTTGGCGCGCGCGGCGCTCAATTTTTCCGCCAGCGCGAGATACGCCTGGCGCGCCATGGCCGCCTCCTTTTGCAGTTGCTCCAGGCGCGCGTCGGCGCCTTCGATGTTGGCCAGCTCCTGCGCCAGGCGTAGGTGCAGGTCGGGTAATTCCTCCGGCTTGATGCGATGCTTGCGCGCCAGGTCATGAATGTTGGCAAGACGCTGCTCCACGCTATGCAAGCGTTTAGGATCGCCCTCCAGATGATCGAGGTAGTGACGCAGTTCACTTACCGCCTCTTGCAACTGTATGACGGCGCCGTCGAGCAGTTCGCTGAGTTGTATCAGTTTTGTATCGTATTCATGCAGCTTCTGCAACTCGTTCGCGCTGTGCGTGAGCAGGCCCAAGGCCGAGCCCTGTTCATTGTCATATAAAGCGGAGAGGGCGCCCTGACCGGTTTCCAGCAGGCGGTTCACGTTAGCAAGCCGCGCATGTTCCGCATTCAGCGCTGAGCACTCGTCCTGCTCCAATTTCAGCGCATCCAGTTCCTGCACCTGATAGCGCAGCAGCGTGAGCCTGGTTTCACGTTCGGTCTGCGCGCGCAGCAGCGTCTCCAGTTCGCAGGCGCTGTTGATCCAGCGCTTATGCAGCGCCGCCAGGTCGGCCAGCATCCGCGCGTGTCCGGCGTAATCATCCAGATGTTCGCGTTGCGCGTTGCGCTGCAACAGCGACTGGTGTTCGTGCTGGCCGTGAATGTCCACCAGCAGATCGCCCAGCGCCTGCAAGGATTGCAAGGGGACGCTGGAGCCGTTGATGTAGGCCTTGGAGCGGCCTTCCCGGGTGATGATGCGGCGCAGTACACAGTCCGGCGCGCCCTCCAGATCGTGCTCCTCCAGCCACTCACACACGCGCGCGATTCTGCTGAGGTCAAAGCCGGCGCTGATCTCGGTCCGTGTCGCGCCATGACGTATCATGCCGCCCTCGGCGCGCCCGCCCAAGGCGAGCAGCAGCGCGTCCACGATGATGGATTTGCCCGCGCCGGTCTCGCCGGTGAGCACGGTCATGCCCTCGCAGAGGTCGAGGTCCAGGCTTTCAATGATGGCGAAGTCGCGGATGCCAAGATGCGTCAGCATGATGAGGGCAAGCGCTTAAATTTCGACAACTATAAATTCTCACCCCAGTGCAGCTTGGCGCGCAGCATCTGGTAGTAGTCATAATTGGCGGGGTGGAGAAGCCGCACGCACTGATCTTTTTTACGGATCACCACCCGCGCGCCGGGCGTGAGGCTCAGGCTGATCTGCCCGTCACAGGTGATCCGCGCATTGTTCGCGCTCGCCTCATCCACCCTGATCTCGATGCGGCTGCCGCCTTCCACCACGATGGGGCGATTGCTCATGGTGTGCGGACAAATCGGCACCAGCACCACCGCGTCCAGCGTGGGGTGCAGAATCGGCCCGTTGCTGGACAAGGAGTACGCCGTCGAGCCAGTGGGGGTGGAGACGATGATGCCGTCAGAGCGGTAAGTGTTGACGAATTTCTCGTTGATATGCACGTCGAATTCAATCATGCGCGCGGCGTTCCATTTGTGCAGCACCACGTCATTAAACGCATTGCTCGCGCTGACCACATCGTCGCCGCGCTCCACGGTGGCGCGCAGCAACAGACGCTTTTCCTCGAGGTAATGCCCGGCGAGAATATCATCCAGCCGCTGCATCATCTCGTCTGATGAAATATCCACCAGAAAGCCGAGCCGGCCCAGATTCACGCCGAGCAGCGGGATGCCGAAGCTCACCAGCGAGCGCGCCGCGTTGAGCAAGGTGCCGTCGCCGCCGACCACGATGGCCAGATCGCAACGCCTGCCTAGCTCATCGCGCGAACCGGTCTCCAGCCCGTGTCCGGGCAACAGTTGCGCCGTGCCTTCGTCCAGCAACACCTCGATGTGGCGCTGCTGGAGATAGTCGCTGAGCTTCTTGAGCGCGTCGCCCACGCCGGGATCGCCGTACTTGCCGATCAGGCCGGCGCGCTTAAACGCTTGTATGGGTTTGGATTTTGCGTGCGATGGCATAGCGCAAACTTAGCATATCGCCCCTGTTACGGCTATACCTGCTCTCCTTGCAAAGGGTTCTGTATCGCGGACCTCATAAACCAGGCGAAAGCCAGCATTCCGAAGCTTGATTTTGAATCTGTCCTTCTGGCCGGACAATTTTGAAGCCGGGACACACGGATTCAACAATCGCTCCTCCAAACTGTATTTTAGTTATTTAACATAATATACATTATGCGAAGTAATAGAATATGAAGATATAGATTAATCAGTATCTTAATTAGATATATTAAATAGTTTTATGAAGTTAGATGTGGTTGCCTCCGCCACCACTTCGACCGGCAGATTACGCACTGTGGCGATCTGTTCGGCCACATGGCGCACGTAAGCGGGCTGGTTTGTTTTGCCGCGGTGCGGCATGGGCGCGAGGTACGGCGCATCGGTTTCGATCAGCATGCGTTCCAGCGGCACCTTGGCGGCCACCTCGCGCAGCGCCTTGGCGTTGTGGAAGGTCACGATGCCGGAAAAGGAGATGTGGAAGTTGAGGTCGAGGGCGCACCGGGCGGTGTCCCAGTCATCGGTAAAGCAGTGCATCACCCCGCCCACCTTGGCCGCGCCCTCTTCGGCCAGGATGCGCAGGGTGTCTTCTCTGGCGTCCCGGCTGTGGACGATAAGCGGTTTGCCGGTGAGCCTGGCGGCGCGGATATGGGTGCGGAAGCGCTCACGCTGCCATTCCGTATCGCCCTTGCAGTGAAAGTAATCGAGGCCGGTTTCGCCGATGGCGACGACTTTGGGATGGTGTGCGAGCGCCGCCAGTTGCTCTATGTCGGGTTCGTGCGCGACCTGTTCCACGGGGTGTACGCCCACCGAGGCGTACACCTGAGGGTAGCGTTCCGCGATGGCGAGCAAGCCGGGCAGACTGTCAAGTTCAACGGAGATGCTGAGCAGATAGTTCACCCCGGCGGCGTGCGCGGTTGCGATGGCCGTATCGAGGTCGCCGCCCAGCGCGGCAAAATCCAGTCTATCGAGGTGACAATGCGAGTCGGCGAGCATGGGTGGCCCGGCCGGGCTCAAAGAGTGTGCGTGTCGCGTTCCGCGGTGAGCAGTCCGGCAAGAAAGCCTTCGATCTTGTTGCGCGCCGCGCCTTGGTCGAGATCGCTGAATTGCACGCCGATGCCCGCCACCCGGCTGCCCTGCGCGCCCTTGGGGGTGATCCACACTACGCGCCCGGCGACCGGCATCTTTTCGGTATCGTTGAGCAAGGTCAGCAGAATGAATACTTCATCGCCCAGCTTGTAGGTCTTGTTGGTGGGGATGAACAGCCCGCCGTTTTTGACAAAAGACATATACGAGGCGTACAGCGCGCCCTTGTCCTTGAGCGCCACCGAGATGATGCCCTGGCGCATGGGCGTAACGGATTTTTCAGGTTCAGCCATGCGCTAAATGGTACGCCATTATCCGTTGCCAAGTCTATGCCCAACGAAACTCTGAATAAGTCCGTCCTGGACTTCTCAGAGCACGAAAAGCAAAAACGTGGCCATAAGAATTATTATGGTGCTTTTCGCCATGTTTCAAACACTTCCGTGTTTGAAACATGGCGGTGCATCCCTGCACCGCAGGAACCTCTGACTTAATCAGAGGTTCCTTATGAAAACCATCATAGCGCCGCTAACCATGAAATGCGTGTGGTTTATATGACACTATTTTACACTTGCCCGCCCGGCTTGAGGCCATTTAAGCATGGAAAATAGCTGGGAACAGTTTAAACTAGTAAGCTTTGATTGATTTGCCTGGCTTAAGGCGCGTGAGGAATGTGAATGAGCAATAACCATCTTTTCACCTCGGAGTCGGTCTCCGAAGGCCATCCCGACAAGGTCGCCGACCAGATTTCGGACGCGATCCTGGACGCGATCCTGGCCCAGGACCCGCGCGCGCGCGTGGCGTGCGAGACCCTGGTCACCACCGGCATGGCGGTCATCGCGGGCGAGATCACCACCCAGGCCAGCGTGGACATGCCCGCCGTGGCGCGCCAGACCATCAAGGAGATCGGCTATAACAGCTCGGACATGGGCTTTGACTGGCAATCGTGCGCGGTGCTCATCGCCGTGGACAAGCAGTCCGCCGACATCGCGCAGGGCGTGGACAGAACCGGGGAAGACGAGCAAGGCGCGGGCGATCAGGGCCTGATGTTCGGCTATGCCAGCAACGAAACCGACGTGCTCATGCCCGCGCCCATCACTTACGCGCACCGCCTGGTCAAGCGCCAGGCCGAGGTGCGCAAGAGCGGCAAGCTGCCCTGGCTGCGCCCCGACGCCAAAAGCCAGATCACCTTCCGCTATGTGAATCACAAGCCCGTGGGCATCGAGGCGGTGGTACTGTCCACGCAGCACAGCGCGGACATCGCGCATGACAAGCTGCAAGAGGCGGTGATGGAGGAGATCATCAAGCCCGTGCTGCCCAAGGAGTGGCTGAGCAAAAATACCCGTTACTTCATCAACCCCACCGGGCGCTTCGTGATCGGCGGGCCGGGGGGCGATTGCGGCCTGACCGGGCGCAAGATCATCGTGGACACCTACGGCGGCATGGCGCGCCACGGCGGCGGCGCGTTCTCCGGCAAGGATCCGTCCAAGGTGGACCGCTCGGCGGCCTATGCGGGGCGTTATGTGGCGAAAAACATCGTCGCCGCGGGCTTGGCCGAGCGCTGCGAGATCCAGGTCTCGTATGCCATCGGCGTGGCCGAGCCCACCTCGATCAGCGTGCAGACCTTCGGCACCGGCAAGCTAAGCGATGAGCGCATCGAACAACTGGTGCGCGCGCATTTCGATCTGCGCCCGCGCGGACTGATCACAATGCTGGACCTGCTGCGCCCCATCTACAGGCAAACCGCCGCCTACGGCCACTTCGGGCGCGAAGAGCCCGATTTCACCTGGGAGCGCACCGACAGGGCCGCCGCCCTGCGTGACGCCGCCGGCATCAAGGCGGCTTAAGGAAAGGTGCAAGGGTGGGCACATCGTATGTGCCCACCGCGCCTCTTTAATGAAAGGAAAAACCATGAGCAGCCAACCGGTAAAAAATCTCGCCCCCGACTACAAGGTCGCGGACATCACGCTCGCCTCCTGGGGGCGCAAGGAAATCGCCATCGCCGAGACCGAAATGCCCGGCCTGATGGCGCTGCGCGAGGAATACGCGGGGCAAATACCGCTCCAGGGCGCGCGCATCGCGGGCTGTTTGCACATGACCATCCAGACCGCGGTGCTGATGGAGACGCTGGTGCAACTCGGGGCCGAGATTCGCTGGTCGTCGTGCAATATCTTTTCCACGCAAGATCACGCGGCGGCGGCGATGGCGATGGCGGGCATCCCCACCTTCGCCTGGAAGGGTGAAAGCGAAGACGAATTCTGGTGGTGTATCAAACAGACCATCTTCGGACCGAACGGTTGGCGCCCCAACATGATTCTCGACGACGGCGGCGACCTCACCCAGGTCATGCACGAAAAATACTCCGATCTGCTCAAGGACGTGCGCGGCCTCTCCGAGGAAACCACCACCGGTGTGAATCGTTTATACGAAATGATGAAGGCGGGCACGCTGAAAGTCCCCGCGATCAACATCAACGATTCGGTCACCAAATCCAAGTTTGATAACTTGTACGGCTGCCGCGAATCGCTGGTGGACGGCATCAAGCGCGCCACCGACGTGATGATCGCCGGCAAAATCTGTGTGGTGCTGGGTTACGGCGACGTGGGCAAGGGCTGCGCGCAATCCCTGCGCGGCCTCGGCGCCACAGTGTGGATCACCGAGATAGACCCGATCTGCGCGCTACAGGCGGCGATGGAAGGCTACCGCGTGATGCGCATGGATGACGTGGCCGATCAGGGCGACATCTTCGTCACCGCCACCGGCAACGTCAACGTGATCACGCTGGAACACATGCAGCGCATGAAGAACAACGCCATCGTGTGCAACATCGGCCACTTCGACTCCGAAATTGATATCGCCTCCCTGCGCCAATACCAATGGGAAAACATCAAGCCGCAGGTGGATCACGTGATCTTCCCCGGCGGCAAGCGCCTCATCGTGCTGGCCGAAGGGCGTCTGGTGAACCTGGGCTGCGGCACCGGCCATCCCAGCTTCGTGATGTCCAACTCCTTCACCAACCAGGTCATGGCGCAGATCGAGCTGTGGCAGCACCACAAGAAATACGAACGCAAGGTGTACGTGCTGCCCAAAACCCTGGATGAAAAAGTCGCGCGCCTGCACCTGAAAAAGCTCGGCGTAAAACTCACCGAGTTGACGCCGAGACAGGCGGAGTATCTCAGCATCTCCGTCAATGGGCCGTATAAGCCTGAGCATTATCGATACTAAGAGAAAAGAGAAAAGATACAAGAGAAAAGGGGAGCTGAGGGGATATTTCATGATTACTTTTCTCTTTTCTCTTTTCTCTTTCCTCTTTTCTATGATTTGATATGCTCTCCCAAAAACAGCACGAACGCGTCTTCAGCTTCGAGTTCTTCCCGCCCAAAAACGAAGACGCGGCAAGCAAGCTGCCTGAAGTACGCAATCAGCTCGCGCGATTAAATCCGCGCTTTTTCTCGGTAACCTTTGGCGCGGGCGGCAGCACGCGCGACCGCACCCTGGAAACCGTGCTGGAGATTCAGCGTGCAGGGCTGAGCGCTGCGCCGCATTTATCCTGTATCGCCTCCTCGCGCGCCGACCTGCGCGAGCTGCTCGACACCTACAAGCAGCACGGCATCCGCCACATCGTAGCGCTGCGCGGCGATTTGCCCGCCGGGCTGAGCAAGCCGGGGGAACTACCTTATGCGCGCGACCTGGTTGAGTTCATCCGCGCCGAGACGGGCGCTCATTTTCACATCGAGGTAGCCGCCTATCCGGAGTTTCACCCCGATGCGCGCGACGCCGCGCACGATTTACAGAACTTCAAGCGCAAGGTGGAAGCGGGCGCGGACAGCGCCATCACCCAATATTTTTACAACGCCGACGCCTATTACCGTTTTGTGGAAAGCTGCGAAAAGATGGGCGTGACGCTGCCCATCGTGCCCGGCATCATGCCGCTCACGAATTACACCCAGCTCGCGCGCTTCTCCGACCGCTGTGGCGCGGAGATTCCGCGCTGGCTGCGCAAACGCCTCGAAATCTTTGGCGACGATCAAGTATCGTTACGCGCCTTCGGCCTCGACGTGGTGACCGGGCTGTGCCGCAAGTTATTGGACGCCGGCGCACCGGGCCTGCACTTTTACACCATGAATCAGGCCGCCCCCACCGTCGCCATCTGGAATAACCTCGGACTGCATATTTCTGATACGGTTTTGTAACGTCTTTCATGACCAACGAAGACCTCACGCGCCGCGACCTTTCCGTGCTGTGGCATCCTTGCACGCAGATGAAGGACCACGAACAGCTCCCGTTGATACCCATCCGGCGCGGCGCGGGCGTGTGGCTGGAAGACTACGACGGCAAGCGTTATCTGGACGCCATCAGTTCCTGGTGGGTGAATCTGTTCGGCCACTGTAATCCGCGCATCAACGCCGCGTTGCGCGCGCAACTGGAACAACTGGAGCACGTGCTGCTCGCCGGTTTCACGCATGAACCCGCCATTCTGCTTTCCGAACGCCTGATTCAACTCGCCCCCAGGGGCCTGACGCGCTGCTTCTATGGCGATAATGGCTCGGTGGCGGTGGAGATCGCCCTGAAAATGAGCTATCACTACTGGCGCAACCTGGGGCAGGTAAATAAAACCAGATTCATCACCCTCGCCAACGGCTATCATGGCGAGACCCTGGGCGCGCTTGCGGTAGGCAGTGTCGCGCTTTATAAAGAGACCTACGCGCCGTTGTTGATGCGGACGATCAGCGTCGCCTCACCGGACTGCTTTGATCGTGAACCAGGTACATCGTGCGCCGACTATTCCAAACGCATGTTCGCGCACATGGAGCAGGCCCTGCAACAACACGCCCACGAAACCTGCGCCGTCATTGTCGAGCCGCTGGTGCAATGCGCGGGCGGGATGCGCATGTATGACCCGGTTTATTTAACCCTGTTGCGCGAGGCCTGCGACCGCCACGGCGTGCATCTGATCGCCGATGAGATCGCGGTCGGCTTTGGACGCACCGGCACGATGTTTGCCTGTGAACAGGCGGCTATCACGCCGGACTTTCTCTGTCTCGGAAAAGGGCTGACGGGCGGCTATCTGCCGCTCTCCGCCGTGCTCACCACGGACCAGGTTTATCAGGCCTTTTACGACGATTACGCCACGCTCAAGGCCTTTCTCCACTCGCACAGCTACACCGGCAATGCGCTCGCCTGCAGCGCGGCGCTGGCGACGCTGGATATTTTCGAGCAAGATAACGTAGTGGAAAATAATCATAAGCTCGCGCAGGCGATGCATGACGCCACGGCGCATTTTGCCGCTCACCCGCACGTCGCGGAGGTGCGCCAGACGGGCATGATACTCGCCATTGAAATGATTAAGGACAAGGCCGCGCGCGTACCCTATCCGTGGCGGGAGCGGCGCGGGTTATCTGTTTATCGTCACGCGCTGGAAAACGGCGTGCTGCTGCGCCCCTTGGGCGATGTGATTTACTTCATGCCGCCGTATGTGATTACGCCGGAGGAGATAAGGCAAATGGCAGCGGTGGCCTGGGCGGGCATCAACCAGGCTACGGCTGATTGAATAACCCGGAGGAGAGCGAAAAAAAACGGCGCTGTGTCGCCACAGCGCCGTCCGAAACGACTGCAATGTTACTTTGAGGTACTGATTAGAACTTGCCAGGCTCCAGCTTGAGACCACTACGGATGTAGGTCATGTAGGCAAGCAGGTCTGTCATGTCCTGACTGTCCGCAGCAATGGCCTTGCCTTCCATCGGGTTCTCAATGCACCAGTTGGTCATCTCCCACAGCGAGGACACTTTGCCTAACTGCTTCTGGAACTTGGGATAGGTTTCCGCGTGAATGTTGCTGCCTTCCGGATGGCACTGGACGCAGGCCACGCCACTGCCGTCCACCTTGACGCCGCCGTGAAACAGGGGTTCGCCGCGCTCAATGGACGCCTTGAACTCACTTGCGTACTTGGAGGTGTCGTTCACGGCTTCGGCATGAGCAGGTACGGCCACTGCAAGACCCAGAATAAAGGCCGCGCCCAGCGCGGCCAATGTGTTTTTACGTATCATAGGTTTTCTCCTTACTCTCTTATTAGTAGTGCATCTGGGCTTTGGTACTGCCGCCGCCGACTTCCTTGAGCTTGCCATCCCAAGTGATCTTGCGCAGCGGGTTTTCGCCCCACTGGATGACATCGGCATCGAGCTTGCCGCCGCCGTTAGTGTTGACGATGGCCCAACCTGTCGCATCGCGGAAGTTGGCTACATCGGCACGCTGGTAAGGCAGGATCAGGTTGGGGTAGTAGTCCGCGCCTCTCTTGCAAACAGTGTAGCGTCCGCCGAAACACATGGTGCCCTCGTTGAGGCTGCTGGGATGCGGCCACGGCCAGGCGGTGGAGAAGTTGGAGAGGAAGGCGATATTGGCCTTCTGGCTGGCGAACGGCTGGTGTACGTGGTTGTACAGCACGGTCACACGCTTGAACGGGGCCAGAATGGCCTGGATCTCTTCCGCGTCCTCGGTCCAGAAGTTCCAGCCACTGTAGATCTTCTGTATCGGGGAGTGCGACATCACGATGGTGTGCTTGTTCTTGTCCATGCCAGCGACGGTCTTCGTCAACCAGGCCAAGCCTTCTGTGCCCAGACGGAAGGCAGAACCGTCAATATAGTTATCGATACGCATCATCTGGTTCATGCGATTCTGGGGGTCTTTGGCATGACGCTTTTCCCACTCCGGAGCGCCACGGATGGTGGTCAGGGCAATAAACTGCACGCCCTTGTGCTCAAAGGTGTAGTTGTCAGCGGGCATGCCATAAGCCTTCCTGGAAGCCTTGCCCATGTCGAGGAAGTAGTCGTGTTCCCCGTTAATGGCGTGCACCTTGATGCCGGTCTTGGACCACATGGTCATACCATGATCCAGCTCGGACGGGATGCCGGCCTGGGACAGGTCACCACCGAAAAAGACGAAGTCGGGCTTCGGGTTCATGTTCATCACTTCGCTGATCGCCAGCTTGAAACCGTCGTCGAAGCTCTTTACGAACTTGGTACCTTTGATGTGTTGCAAGTGCTGGTCGGTGACCCAGGCGAAGGTGAAGCCGTCACTCGCCTGAGCCGCGCCGACCGTGACCATGCTCAAGGGGAGGATGGTGCCGATACTGGCTGCAGCCGCGCCCTGGAGGAAATTACGGCGACTAATATTGATCATTGGATTGCTCTCCTGATTTTTAACAAATTGTGGAAGTTTTAATCTTTTGAACGCTTTTATTGTAGGTTTATATATAAACCACTTGCGATACTAAGGCGGCCCGCCTCGATTTGTCAAGAGCCGTCTAGAAATAATTTTCAGCCCTTGGGCGCACCTTGATTGAATGCCCGCAAGGAAGCCCACTGACTATATGCCCTTTAGGGCAATAAAGTCAACCGGAATCCTTGCGGAATCACGCCTGGACCACCTTCGCCCACAGGTCATGCTCATCCGCGAAAGCCACGGGTGTTGACGATCACCAGATCGGTGTCTGGATAGCTCGGCGCGCAGATGGGTGAGGATTTGCCCGGAATCCACCAGCGCCTTCGGACAACCGAGGCTGACAAAACCGACTTGGGGTGGAATCGAAGACATATTATAGATGGTGGGCCCGGAAGGACTCGAACCTTCGACCAAGGGATTATGAGTCCCCTGCTCTAACCAACTGAGCTACAGGCCCTGTTCAGCCAACCACCACCTTGCCAATCATCATTACATGGTGCGCGGTGAAGGGGCAGAAGAAGGTGTAGTCGCCGCCTTTTTTCAGCTTTGATACAGCAAATTTTACCGAGGCGGTTTCGCCACCGCCAATCAGGTCGATGTGGGCGATCAGGCGCGCGTCATCTTTGGGTAGAAAACTGCTCGCCAGCCCCAGTAGCCTGCCCGCATCTTGCACCGCCTTAAAGTCCGCCGTCTTGACCAAGGCAAAACCGTGACCCATGGCTACTTTGGGCAATTTGCCCACATGCTTGAGCGTGACTTCGAACTCCTTGCAACCGGCATCAATCTTTATTTCCTTGGTGTTGAATTGCATCTTGTCGTTGCCTTCGATGGCGATGGCGCAGTTCTGCGCCATCGCAACGGATCCGTAGAGGCATAAAGCAGTTATCGTCAGCAGTTTGTTGATCATGGTGTTTCCTCTATGAAGTATAAGGTGTCTGTATGCGACAAAATGCCGCAGGTCAGAATAATAATTCTCATGAACAATGTCAATGCCCACCTTCCCGCCAATTTCCGCAATAAATACAGAAAAAAGAGAAAAGATACAAGAGAAAAGTGAGTTGTTATTTTGCTTGTACTTTCCTCTTGTATCTTTCCTCTTGTATCTGCCGTCAAGCCATTAATCCAGAAAACTCTTCAACTGCTCGGAGCGGCTGGGGTGGCGCAGTTTGCGCAGGGCCTTGGCTTCGATCTGGCGGATGCGTTCGCGCGTGACGTCGAACTGCTTGCCGACTTCTTCCAGGGTGTGGTCGGTGTTCATATCTATGCCGAAGCGCATGCGCAGCACCTTGGCCTCGCGCGGGGTGAGGCCCGCGAGCACCTCCTGGGTCGCTTCGCGCAGTCCCTCGACGGTGGCGGCTTCGGCGGGCGAGAGTATGCCTAGGTCTTCGATGAAATCGCCCAGATGCGAATCCTCGTCGTCGCCGATGGGCGTCTCCATGGAGATCGGTTCCTTGGCGATCTTGAGCACCTTGCGCACCTTGTCTTCCGGCATCTCCATGCGCAGCGACAGCTCTTCCGGCGTCGCCTCGCGCCCGAACTCCTGCAGCATCTGGCGCGAGATGCGGTTTAATTTGTTGATGGTCTCGATCATGTGCACCGGGATGCGGATGGTGCGCGCCTGGTCGGCGATGGAGCGCGTAATGGCCTGGCGGATCCACCACGTTGCATAAGTCGAAAATTTATAACCGCGCCGGTATTCGAATTTATCCACCGCCTTCATCAGGCCGATGTTGCCTTCCTGAATCAGATCAAGGAACTGCAAGCCGCGGTTGGTGTACTTCTTGGCGATGGAGATGACCAGGCGCAGGTTGGCCTCCACCATTTCCTTCTTGGCGCGACGCGCCTTGGCCTCGCCGATGGACATGCGGCGGTTGATGTCCTTGATCTCGGCGATGGTCATGCCGCACTCTTCCTGCAGCGCGATCAGCCTGCGCTGGGCGCGCTGCACGTCGTCCTTGAGGCGCGCCAGCGTGGCGGAATAGTCGCGCTTGGCACGGATGTGCTTGTCCAGCCAGTTGAGATTGGTTTCGTTGTCCGGGAAGGTGGTGATAAATTCCTTGCGCGGCATGTGCGCCTTGTTCACGCACATATCCATGACCGCGCGCTCCTGCTCGCGCAGGCGCTCCACCATCTGGTGCAGCCGGGCGATCAGCCTGTCCACCAGACGCGGGGCGAGCTTGAACTCCAGGAAATAGGTAATCAACTCCTGACGCACCTTCTGCACCTTGGGGTGCTCGCGCTCGTACTTAGTCACCGCGCCGACGAATTTCTGATGCAGCTTGCGCAGTTGCGCGAAGCGCTTGCGCGCCTCTTCCGGGTCGGGGCCGGTCTCCAGCTCTTCCTCGTCGCCCGTGGCGGCTTCTTCCAGTTCCTCGAGCGCCGCAACCGGCTTCTTCTTCAGCAACTCTTCCAGGTTGGATTCCAGGGCCGCCGGGTCCAGATAGCCGCCCACCACCTCGGCTAGGCGAATCTCGCCACGCTCGGCCCGCTCATAGTCGCGCAGCAGTTCGGCCACGGTCTCCGGATAGGAGACGAGCGCGGACAGCACCTGCGCCGTGCCTTCCTCGATGCGCTTGGCGATCACGATCTCGCCCTCGCGCGTGAGCAGTTCCACCGCGCCCATCTCGCGCATGTACATGCGCACCGGGTCGGTGGTGCGCCCGTATTCGGCGTCCATCAATGCCAGGGCGGCGGCGGCTTCCTCGGTCACCACCTCGTCATCGCCGGTCACCGCGGTGTCGGCGATCAATAGGGCATCAGCATCCGGCGCCACTTCGTGCACCGCGATACCCATGTCGTTGATCATGCCGATGATGTCTTCGATCTGCTCCGGGTCTACGATGTCTTCGGGCAGATGATCGTTGACCTCGCGGTAGGTCAGGTAGCCCTGCTCCTTGCCTTTTGCGATCAACAGTTTTAACTGGGACGCCTGATGTTCTGGATTCTTGCCTTTCATGCCCTTAATGACCTCTGAAACACAAAATTGTTCAATAATAACATAAAGCTGCCGCCATTAGAACCTTAGCGCCCGGCCTGACCGCGCGGGGCCGACAACAGCTCGCTCAACTCACGCTTCTCCTCGGCGGAAAGCGGGGCAAGGCGTGATTTGCCGATTAACTGCTCGCGGCGGTTCTCCGGCCCTTGACGCTCGATTTGACCCAGCGCCCCCAGGAACTCGGCCTCCCACTCCTCTTCTTTTTTCAGGAGCGGCTGCCATTGGGCGAGCTTGAGCAGGTGCTGGCCGTGCGGCGTGCCGCGCCAGCGCTCCAGCAGCGCCGCTGTATTAAGTTGAGGCTGAGACTGCAATAATTCAAGCAGGCTGATCAGGATATCCAGCCCCGCGATCTCGATCCCGGCCAAGCGCCCTGGCTCTCCCGCGGCCTGGGCCAGCGCCGGCCTTTGCAGCAATAGCGCAATAGCCAGCCTGACAGGCGACATCTGGACGCTCGCCTCGCCTTCGTGGGTAGTGAAGTCCTCGCGCCGGCGCGCGGCGGAACCGGTCTGGCGCGTGGGACGCACAGCCCCAAGCCCCAGTAAGCCGCCCAGGGTGTCGGCATTGATACGTGTGATCTCCGCCAGACGCGTGACCATCATGTGGCGGAACACCCCGGCGGGCAGTTTGCCCAGCAGCGGGCGCGCCAGCTCCACCAGGCGCGCGCGGCCGTCCATGCTCTTTATATCGGTCTGTTTGGCCAAACCTTCATAGAAAAATTGCGACAGCGGCACGGCCGCGTCGAGACGCGCCTCGAACGCCGCCTGCCCTTCCTTGCGCACCAGCGTGTCCGGGTCTTCACCTTCCGGCAGGAACAGGAAGCGCGCCTGGCGGCCTTCGTGCATGAGCGGCAAGGCCGCCTCCAGCGCGCGCCACGCCGCCTCGCGTCCGGCGCGGTCGCCATCAAAGCAAAACACCGCCTCGGACGCCACGCGGAAGATGCGCTCCAGGTGTTCGCGCGTGGTGGCGGTGCCGAGCGTGGCCACGGCGTTGCGGATGCCGTATTGGGCCAGCGCCAGCACGTCCATATAGCCCTCCACCACCAGCAGGCGCTCGATTTTGCGCAGGCTCTTGCGCGCCTGGTACAGGCCGTACAGTTCGTGCCCTTTATGGAATACCGTGCTCTCCGGCGAGTTGAGATATTTCGGGGTGTCCGCGCTATTGAGTACCCGTCCGCCAAAACCAATCACGCGCCCGCGCTGATCGTGGATGGGGAATAGAATGCGCTCGCGGAAGCGGTCGTACACACGCCCTGCCGGGCTGCCGCCTTCCTTCTCCACCAGCAGGCCCAGTTTGACCAGGGCCGGATGCGCGGCGGGAAAGGCCTGCGCGAGATGATTCCAGCCGGGTGGTGCGAAGCCGACTTCGTATTCGCCGGCGATCTCGCCCGTCAGTCCGCGACCCTTGAGATAGTCCACGGCGCGCTTGGCCTCGGCGTGCTCGCGCAACTGTTTGCGGTAAAACTCCGCCACCTGTTGCAGCAGCGCATAGCTGTCCTGATCCACCCGGGCGGCGGGCGCTTCAGTGCCGGTGCGCGGCACCGTGAGACTCGCGGAACGCGCCAGCTCATGCACCGTTTCGACAAAATCCAGGTGCTCATACTCCATGAGAAAGCCGATGGCGGTGCCGTGCGCGCCGCAGCCGAAGCAGTGGTAAAACTGCTTGGCGGGGCTCACCGTGAAAGAGGGGGTTTTTTCTTCGTGGAACGGGCAGCAGGCGCTGTATTCGCGCCCGCTCTTCTTGAGCGGCACGCGCGCGTCTATCACCTCGACGATGTCCACGCGGCTTAACAGCTCATCTATGAATTCTTTGGGGATCAGACCCATGGGCATACGCTACAGAGAGAACTGCACAACCGCCAGGCACTGCGTCAGGCGTCAGCTTTTGGCTTCCAGCTTGGCCTTCGCCTTGGCGCTCGCCTGGCTCAGGTCGGCGCGTCCTTGCAGTTTGGGTTTGAGCAGCGCCATCACCTTGCCCAGGTCCTTGAGCGAAGCGGCGGCGCTGGTGTGGATGGCCTCGGCGATCATGGCTTCGATTTCCGCCTCGGACAGGGCGGCGGGCATGTATGACTGGATGAGCTCGATCTCGAACGACTCCTGACCGGCGAGATCGGCGCGCCCGGCCGTTTGATATTGGCTCAAGGAGCCACGCCGCTGTTTGAGCATCTTGTCCAGCACCGCCAGCACCTGCGTGTCGTCCAACTGGATGCGCTCGTCCACCTCGCGCTGCTTGATGGCGGAGAGGATCAGACGCAATACCATGAGGCGTCGCTTCTCGCCCGCGCGCAACGCGGTTTTGACATCCTCGTTGAGGCGGGTTTTCAGGGAAGATTCAGTTTGGCTCATGTCCCTGCGCCTAAGCTTAAGCCGGGAGGCTTAAAAGGTTGTCCTTATTAGTAGGTGCGCTGAACGCGGCGATAGGGCTTCTTGGTTTCCGGCTCGGGGCGGGCGTTGAACGGCACCGGCTGCGCGCGCAATACCTTCTTTTCCTGCCGCTTCACCGCGGCGGCGGCCTTGCGTTTGCGGATCGTGGTCGGCTTCTCGTAGAATTCGCGCTTACGCATCTCGGTTAACGTACCGGCCTTCTCGCAGGTGCGCTTGAAACGCCTCAACGCGACTTCAAAGGGCTCATTCTCTTTTAAACGTACAAAAGGCATCGGGCATCCTTAATCGCTAAACTAAACCAAAAAGTATACTCTATTCCACCCTTCCTGCAAAGTTAATGCTTGCTTAAAACCACCATGCGCCTACTCGGTATCGAGACCTCGTGCGACGAAACCGGCATCGCGCTTTATGATGCGGAGCGGGGACTGCTGGCGCACGCGCTGCACAGCCAGGTGGCGCTGCACGCCGATTACGGCGGCGTGGTGCCGGAGTTGGCCTCGCGCGATCACATCCAGAAGACCCTGCCGCTGATTCGCCAGGTATTGGACGCGGCGTCATGCCGCCCCCATGAGATCACCGGCGTGGCCTATGCCGCCGGGCCGGGCCTCATCGGCGCACTGTTGGTCGGCGCGGCCATCGGACGCAGCCTGGCCTATGCCTGGGGCGTACCCGCCGTGGGCGTGCATCACATGGAGGCGCATCTCCTGGCGCCGATGCTGGAGCCTGACCCGCCCGCGTTCCCGTTCGTCGCGCTGCTCGTCTCCGGCGGCCACACCCTGCTGGTGCGGGTGTTGGGTGTAGGCCAATACCAGGTGCTGGGCGAGTCGCTGGACGATGCGGCGGGCGAGGCGTTTGACAAGACCGCGAAACTCCTCGGCCTCGGCTATCCCGGCGGCCCGGCGCTGGAGCGCCTGGCGCGCGCGGGCAAACCGGGGCGCTTTCATTTCCCGCGCCCGATGACCGGCAAGCCGGGACTGGACTTCAGCTTCAGTGGCCTGAAGACCCACGCCGTTACCACACTGCGCGCCGCAGATACGGACGCTCAAACTCGCGCCGACATCGCGCACGCCTTTCAAGAAGCCGTGGTGGACACGCTCGCCCTCAAGTGCGAGCGCGCGCTGCGCGAGACCGGCTTGAGCCGCCTGGTGATCTCCGGCGGGGTCAGCGCCAACCAGACGCTGCGCGCGCGCTTTACCCAGCTCGCCAAAAAAATGCACGCCGCCGTCTTCTACCCGCGCCTGGAGTTTTGCACCGACAACGGCGCGATGATCGCCTATGCGGGCTACGCGCGGCTCGCGGCGGGACAGTGCGCGCAAACCGGCCTCGCCTTTAAAGTCCACCCGCGCTGGCCGCTGGATGCGATCTGAAATGCGCTGTTTGAGCAATAAAAAAGGGCGGCCTCTCGGCCACCCTTCGTGGACAACGCAAACCTAGAAACTATATTTCAGGCGAGCGCCGAGCACGTCCACATCTATTCCATCAATGTCGTAACGGGTCCAGTCGGCGCCAACGGATACCTTCTCAGTGGCCTTGTAGGCTGCGCCAATGCCATAGTAAGGATCGTTTCCATCCATGCTATCGCTTACGGTCACACCTACCGGGTGGGTGATTCCGTTGTACGTGACAGTGCCGCTAGCCGATAATTTTGCATCAAGATCCCAGAAATATACGCCAGCCCTGGCATACGCCTCAAATTTGTCGGCGAATGGCAGGCTCAGAACCGGCCCTAAATAGAAGCCATCCACTTCGGCTGATGCTGCCAACGTGCCGGTATAGCTAAATGGGCTTCCGTAGTACGTGCCAGACCCCGATACCGGTGCGCTGATTGAGGCTGTGCCTAATTTCAGGTATCCCCCTTCGATGGCGATGTTGTCGTTGAATTTATAACCGGCGCCGATGGAATAAGCAGTGTCGGTGTCATCAACGTTAAATCCTGCGGTGTCCCCTAAATCAGCCTTCGCTTGACCAAGACCGAGGTCTACATAAAAGTTTTCCGCATTTGCGACCAGCGGAAAGGTAAGGGCGAGTGCGGTTGCAAGTGCGCCAATAGTGCCTTTAATTGCCAAGTCAATGTTTTTGTTCATCTTTTATCGCTCCCGATAGAAATTCTCTACTAATACTAAGGATAACTTAGTGTGATGTCAACAAAAAACTAAGAATATTTTAGGGTTAATGTTATGTTGCACGACATGGGATGGATAAAACCCAAATTATTGCTCGCAGGCTTAAAGAAGCGCGTCTTCGGGCAGGGATTTCCCAGATGGCGTTGGGTGTTGCGGCTGGGATTGATGAGTTTTCTGCAAGTCCTCGTGTGAACCAGTATGAACGAGGCAAACACACGCCGGATTTCCTGACACTAGAAAAATTTGGTGCCGTGCTGGACGTGCCGACAGAGTTTTTCTATGCGCGAGACGATCAGATGGCCGAGATGCTCTTGTTGCTTGGCCGCTTACCCCAAAAGCAAAAAGGCAAAGTGATTTCCTTCATTAAGGAACTGGTGGAGGAGCAGGTTGGCGAGCGTTAAAGAAGACGACCACCAAACAAAAAAGGGTGAACCGCAGTTCGCCCTGTTCCAGGCGGGTGTTCCGGCACTCCGGTACTGGAGTGCCGGAATGTCCGATAAAATCGCCGGGCATGGAGTCAGTCAGCGGGCTGTCCGCGGGTTTGTTTAATTGGCCGGGTGTTGTAAAATCAATCTCACGTAAATCACCGGGGCACGCCATGCTGAACGTAAAACTTTCTCCCGATCTCGAAAGCGCCGTTGAACAACAGGCGCGGCGCGAAAAAAAAACCAAGGCCGCGCTGGTTCGTACCGCCGTGCAGCGCTATCTCGAAGACGTCGAGGACTATCGTGACGCAGTGGCGGTTTTGAAGCGCAAGGGTAAGTCCTTCTCTCTGGCCGAAGTCAAGCGGCGGCATGGGTTGGAGGGTTAGGTTCCGGGCTGAGGCCGACGCCCAGTTTGTGCGCCTGGATAAAGCCGTTCAACGTCGCATCATCAAATTCCTTGAAACCCGCATTGCCACCGCAGAGAATCCGCGCCGCGTTGGAGCCGCGCTGACGGGTGACCTTAAAACCCTGTGGAAATACCGTGTGGGTGACTACCGTCTTGTGTGTAACATTGAGGACGCGACGCTGACCGTGCTCGTCATCAAGGTCGGACATCGGCGCAAGGTCTACCGCCTCTGACAGGCTTACAGAGTAAGCCCCGTTGTGTCCCGGCGCCCCCACCGGAATGTCCGAAAAATTATTCTGTCTCGATTTCGCCCATGGTTTCTTCTATCCACGCTTCGGTCTGCGCGTTGATCTCGGCGGCGCTCTTGCCCGCGCTGGCGATGACCGGGCCGATGACCACGCGTATCGTGCCGGGATATATGATAAAGCTCCCGCGCGGCCAAAACTTGCCCGCGTTGTGCGCGATGGGCAGCACCGGATAGCCGCTTTTTTCCGCCAGCAGCGCGCCGCCGATGGCATAGCGGCGCTTTTCCCCCGGCGCAACGCGCGTGCCTTCCGGAAAAATCACCACCGCGCGGCCATCCTTGAGACGCTGCATACCTTGTTCGACGAGTTGATCCAGCGCGCGCCTGCCCGCGCCCCGGTCTATGGCGACAGGCTCCGTCATGGCGAGGCCCCAGCCGAAAAACGGTATCCGCAATAACTCGCGCTTGCATACCCAGGTCAACGGCTGCGCAAAGATACGCGGCAACGCATACGTCTCCCAGGTGGACTGGTGCTTGCATAAAATCACACAGGGGCCGGACGGAATGTGCTCACGGCCTTCCACGGTGTAACGCAGGCCGCAAATCCTGTCCAGACACCAGAGACTGAAATAATTCCACAGCGAGATAAAACGATAACGCGCCGGAAACGGCAGGACACCCGCCAGCATACTGAGCGGCGCGAATATCAGCGTGGAAACCACCTGGCAGATTACAAACAGCAGAGAACGCAGAAACCGCATCAGCGTTTCGCCAGCAGCACATCCACAAAGGCCGCAAGATCAGCGTGGACCTCGACTCCGGCGGCGGGCAGCTTGCCGCTTTTCACAACCTCCTCGCCTTTTCCGGTACGCACCAGCACCGGCTTCGCGCCCACCGCCTGCGCGGCCTCGATGTCGCGCAGGCTGTCGCCCACGGCGGGCACGTTTTTCAGATCACAATCAAATTGATTGGCAATCTCCAGCAACAAGCCCGGCTTGGGCTTACGGCACGCGCAATGGTCTTCGGGTTTATGCGGACAAAAAAAGATCGCGTCTATCTTGCCGCCCGCGCGCGTCACTTCCTGCTGCATCTTGTCGTGTATTTGATGCAACGTGTTAAGGTCAAAAAGTCCGCGTCCAACCCCGGACTGATTGCTCGCCACGACCACGGTATAACCCGCGCGCTTCAAGCGCGCGATGGCCTCCAGGCTGCCGGGTATCGGCGCCCATTCGTCAGGCGATTTTATGTATTCGTCGGAGTCGAAGTTAATGACTCCATCGCGGTCCAGGAGGATAAGCTTCATGCTGCGAGCTTGGAGATGTTGACGACCTGATTTGTCAAATTACCTACTTCGTGGAGCAGGGCAAACCGGTTGAGACGCGTTACCTTATCTTCAACATTAACCATTACTTTCTCAAAGAAAACAGTAACCGGATTGTGCACTTGTGCAGTCAGCAAAAGGGCTTCGCTGAATTTTTTATCTTTAATCAAGGCATCTACCTGCTTTCGTAACAATCTGGCTATTCTGAGCAATTGCCGCTCCTCATCCACCTTTAGCTTCGATTCATCCGTCATCTGCACTACGGAGTCGCCGCCAGACTTGCTCAAGATATTTCGAATCCGTTTATCTGCTTCAGCTAGCCCTATAGCCTCAGGAAGCGAGAGAAAACTACGTACCGCCTCAAGGCGATCGACATACTCTGCTGGCGGCGGGTTGAGGTCGAGAACAGCCTCCACCTCAAGTGCAGAATATCCCATGCCCCGGAGGTAACTCTTGGCGCGTTCCTTCACAAAAAATGCCACTTCCATATAATTCGGGACGTATACGTCTCCGCGCTGATGGCTTTCGAGTAAAATTCCTGATGGGAAGTTGCCACACGCTTCTTTCAGGAGATCGTCCAAGTTTAAATCGAGTTTTAATTCGCTCAGAATGCGCAGCAATCCAAGCGCATGGCGCCTTAGAGCAAACGGATCCCTGTCTCCCGTAGGTATAAGTCCGATACCAAAAATGCCCACCAAGATATCAAGCTTGTCCGCCAACGCGACCGCACAAACAATCGGCTCCTCCGGTAGCACATCACCGGCAAAGCGTGGCCGGTAATGCGATTCGATCGCGTCGGCCACAGCTTGCTGCTCACCGTCATGTAAGGCGTAGTAGCGCCCCATGACGCCCTGCAACTCGGGAAATTCGCCGACCATGCCGGTAAGCAAATCCGCCTTCGCGAGCCAGGCGGCACGCTCGGCGAGAACTGGATCGGCACTCAGATCGCGCGCGATCTTTCCCGCGAGCAACTGGATGCGCTCGACGCGTTCAAGCTGGCTACCAAGCTTGTTGTGGTACACCACATTAGCGAGTTTCGGCACACGCTCTTCGAGTCTGGATTTTTTGTCCTGCTCAAAAAAGAACTTGGCGTCAGAGAGGCGCGCGCGCAGCACGCGCTCGTTGCCCTGAATGATGTGTTGTGGATGGTCGGCTTTCTGGTTGCTGACCAATAAAAACTTTGGCAATAATTTGCCGCCGGTATCGAATAATGGAAAATACCTTTGATGGCGCTTCATGGTGAGAATCAAGCATTCCTGTGGAACGCTGAGGAATTCCTGATTGAATGTACCCGTGAGCACAACCGGGTATTCGACCAGCGCCGTTACTTCATCCAGCAAATCCGCATCATCAATGGGCTTTGCGCCATCAGCCGCCTGCTGTAATTGTGCTTTGATTGAATTACGCCGCTTTTCAAAGCTTGCGATGACCTTGCCCTCGTTCTCAAGCAAGGTTTCGTAGTCATCAGCGCTGGTAATGTCTATTTCATCTTTACCCGGAAAGCGGTGGCCTGACGTAGTATTGCGGCTTTGCAGCCCCAGCACCCGCCCCGGAACAACCTTATTGCCATGCACCATCATCAAGCCGTGCACGGGGCGCACGAATTCCACGTCGCTCTCACCCCAGCGCATGAGTTTGGCGACGGGGAGCTTTTTAATGACACCGGCGATGATTTCGGATAAATGCTTTTCCAGGGCTTCGCCCGGCTGTTGGGTGCGGAATACGAAGTATTCGCCTTTTTTGTCGCTTTGTTCTTGCAGGGCGGAGATTTCCACGCCGCAGGATTTGGCGAAACCGGTGAGCGCGGGCGTGGGCTTTTCGTTTTGATCGTAGGCGCTGGCGAGCGCCGGGCCTTTGCGCTCGGTCATGTGCTCCGGCTGTTTGGCGAGCACATCTTTAATCAGCACCGCGAGGCGGCGTGGTGTGGCGAATTCGGTAGCGAGCTTGGAGTAATCCGCATCGGCCGCGACGAAGCCCTGCTCCTTCAACCCTTCAAATATTCCTTTGCAAAATGCCTGGGAAAGTTTGAGCAGCGATTTGGGCGGCAACTCTTCTGTGAGAAGCTCGATGAGGAGACTGGCTTGCATGGTTTTACTTTTTATTCAGGATAGGGAAGCCCAAGGCCTCCCTTGAGTCGTAATAGCTCTGCGCGACGGCGCGGCTTAAGTTCCGCACGCGTCCAATGTAAGCGGCGCGTTCGGTGGTGGAGATGGCGCCGCGCGCGTCGAGCAGGTTGAAGGTGTGCGAGCACTTCATCACCATTTCGAAGGCGGGCAGCGTGAGCTTGTGTTCCATCAAACGCTTGGCCTCGGATTCGAACTCGCCGAATAATTTGAACAGCCACTCCACGTTGCTGTGCTCGAAATTGTATCTGGATTGTTCGACTTCATTCTGATGGTACACATCGCCATAACTCACGCTGTCCGTCCATTTCAGATCGAACACGCTTTCCACGCCTTGCAGAGTCATGGCGAGGCGTTCCAAGCCGTAGGTGATCTCGCCCAGCACCGGCGCGCATTTCAGGCCGCCGACTTCCTGGAAGTAGGTGAACTGTGTCACTTCCATGCCATCGAGCCACACTTCCCAGCCCAGGCCCCAGGCGCCCAGCGTGGGCGACTCCCAGTCGTCCTCGACGAAGCGCATGTCGTGCTCGCTCATGTTGACGCCGAGGGCGCGCAGTGAGTCGAGATATAAATCCTGAATGTTGTCGGGCGAGGGCTTGAGCACCACCTGATACTGATAATAGTGCTGCAAGCGGTTGGGGTTTTCGCCGTAGCGTCCGTCCTTGGGGCGGCGTGTGGGCTGTACGTAGGCGGCGCGCCACGGTTCCGGCCCGACAGCGCGCAGGAAGGTGGCGGGGTGAAAGGTGCCCGCGCCGACTTCAAGATCGTAAGGCTGCAACAGCACGCAGCCTTGGCGCGCCCAATAGCCCTGCAAGCTCAGAATCAAGTCTTGGAACGTGGCGGGCGGGCGGACAGTTTGGGGCGCGCTGCGTTGTACGCTGCTGGTTTTCACGCGTAAGCCTTATTGATGCGAATGGTTACTAGTATATAGTGCCCGTGCGCCGCTGGCTAAGCGAACGTGCAGAGCCTCATTTGCACTACTTTAGTGCATTGACCGTTTTGCGTGCCCGGATATCGAGCATCCCGCATCCGGTCATTCCCAAAAAACAAAAGTAGAATGAGGGATTTATAATTGGCATGTTTCATGCCAGAATGTTGCACTGAATTCCCAAGCATGGCTGCGGCTTCCCTGAAGCGACAAGACGGCCGGCGCCCAATAACCGCACACATCCAGCAGGAGAGTTTCATGTCTGAAAAAGTTTTTAAGATGATCAAGGACAACAACGTCAAGTTTGTTGATTTTCGTTTTACCGACACCAAGGGCAAGGAGCAACACGTCTCCGCCCCGGCGCACACCGTGGACGCCGACCTGTTCAAGGACGGCAAGATGTTCGACGGATCAAGCATCGCGGGCTGGAAGCACATCAATGAGTCGGACATGATTCTGATGCCGGACGCGGACACGGCGGTGATGGATCCGTTCACCGATGAGCCCACCCTGCTGTTGCGCTGCAACATCGTCGAGCCTTCCACCATGAAGGGCTATGAGCGCGACCCGCGTTCGCTCGCGCAGCGCTGCGAGGCGTACATGAAGTCCACCGGCATCGCCGACACCGCATTCTTCGGGCCGGAGCCGGAATTCTTTATCTTCGACGACATCCGCTGGGGCGCGGACATGAGCGGCTCGTTCGTGAAGATAGACTCTGAAGAAGCCGCCTGGAGCTCGGAAAAAGTATTCGAAGGCGGCAATATCGGCCACCGTCCCGGTATCAAGGGCGGCTATTTCCCGGTGCCGCCGGTGGACTCGTCCCAGGACATCCGCTCCGCCATGTGCTTGGCCCTGGAAGAGATGGGCCTGATCGTGGAAGCCCATCACCACGAGGTGGCCACCGCCAACCAGAATGAAATCGCCACCAAGTTCAACACCCTGGTGACGAAAGCGGACGAGATATTGATCTTGAAATACGTGGTGATGAACGTCGCCCATCAGTACGGCAAGACCGCGACCTTCATGCCCAAACCCCTGGTCGGCGACAACGGTTCCGGCATGCACTGCCACCAGTCCCTTGCCAAGGGCGGCCAGAACCTGTTCGCCGGCAACAAGTACGCCGGGCTGTCGGAACTCGCGCTGTACTACATCGGCGGCATCATCAAGCACGCGCGCGCGCTGAACGCGTTCTGCAACCCCGGCACCAACAGCTACAAGCGCCTGGTGCCCGGCTTCGAAGCCCCGGTGATGCTCGCCTACTCGGCGCGCAACCGCTCCGCCTCGATCCGCATACCGTATGTCGCCAACCCCAAGGGGCGCCGCATCGAGGTGCGCTTCCCCGACCCCACCGCCAATCCGTACCTCGCCTTCTCCGCGATGCTGATGGCGGGGCTGGACGGCATCCAGAACAAGATTCACCCGGGCGAACCGATGGACAAGGATCTGTACGACCTGCCGCCGGAAGAAGAAGCGCAAATCCCCAAGGTGTGTCATTCGCTGGAGATGGCGCTCGAACATCTGGACCAGGATCGCGCCTTCCTCAAGGCGGGCGGAGTGTTCACCGACGACGTGATTGACTCTTACATCAGCCTCAAGATGCAGGAAGTCACGCGCCTGCGCATGACCTCGCACCCGGTCGAGTACGACATGTACTACAGCCTGTAAGCAGTCATAAAAACACCCCCGCAAGGGGGTGTTTTATTTGGGCTGTTGGCGTAAAACCTGCTACCTATTCCTGTCACAACCCGGCGTGGATTTAGTCTAACCGCGAGATAAAACTTATACCAAGTCTAAAGTCAGGGCGGTTTGGGGTTGCAATCCGTCCAGGAATGTAATCTAATTCTCAGGCTGACCCGTAACTAAAATACCAAACAACAGGGAGGGGAGCGATGCAACTCCTCAAATCAGTTAAGATTTTAATAAAACGCCTGTTCCCGGAGCGCCAGTTTTTCTACCGCAGCCGGGGGCGGGTGCGCTTTATTTCCTTCGTGCCGTGGCTGCAAATCGTTTGCAGCGTGGCACTGTTGTCGTGGGGCAGTTGGGCCGGCTACCAGGAACTCACCACCGTCTCCGATGCCGAACATATCGCCACGCTGGAGGATGAGATTGAACAACTGTCCTCCGAGTCCAACACCGTCAAGGGACAGAACACTCAACTGACCACGCAGGTAGGGGAACTGCAAAGTTATCTGCAAAATTCGCTGAACCGGCTGGCGGAAATAAAAGCGACGCACGAATATCTGGTGGCGCGAGTGCAGGAGCATACGGAATCCGACTTGCAGCGCATGGGGCGCGCGGTCGCGCTCACCGGGCTTAAACTGGATCAATTACTGCCCACTTTAAGCAAGCCCGTCAATTCCTCCAACAAAAACATGGGCGGTCCCTTCGTGGATCCCGCTCAGGCCAACCAGAATCGCGCGCCTTACTCCGGACTGAGTGGCACCCCGGACGATTACCCATCAACCGCGGCTCAAATTAATCTGAATCAGCTCGACAAGCGGTTAAGCGACTGGTCCACGCTACGTTCCGTATTGAATCGCCTGCCGCTCGGGACACCGGTCGAAACCGGTCATATAACCAGCGGCTTTGGTGCGCGCAGCGATCCCTTCACGCACGGTTCCGCGATACATTACGGTCTCGATATCGCCTCCGCGAGGGGCACCCCTATTTATGCCGCTGCGCCGGGGAGAGTAAGCTACGCCGACCGTAACGGCCCGTACGGCCTCATGGTGGAGATAGATCACGGCCTCAGCATCAAGACGCGCCACGGCCACTTGAGCAAAATCCTGGTCAAAGTGGGTGACAAGGTTTCCTATCGTGATAAGATCGCCTTGATGGGTTCGACCGGGCGCAGCACCGGACCGCACTTGCACTACGAGGTGGTGTTTAACGGCGTGCCGCAAAACCCGGCCAAATTCATCAAGGCGGGCGAATATGTTCTCGAAGAAAGATAAGGAAACCAGATTTGTGAGTAAAAACGGCAGTGCCCCTTCCATCTTGAGCGCCAACCTGCGCGTGGCCGGCAATCTTATTACCGACGGCGAAGTGCAAGTGGATGGCTCCATCGAGGGCGACGTGAACGCGGGGCACCTGACCATCGGTGAGTCCGCCAAGATCACCGGCAACATCAACGCCGAGCTGGTCAACGTACAGGGCGAGGTACGCGGCACGATACGCGCGCGCAGCGTGCAACTCGCGCGCAGCGCCAAGGTCACGGGCGATATCTGGCACGAAACGCTGTCCATCGAGGCGGGCGCCTATTACGAAGGGCAGTGCAAACACACCGACAAACCGCGTGAGGTAAACGAGCACCCCTCCCTGCCTGAAACAGCCCGCTCTTTCCTGCAAAAAGCCTCAGCCTAAGGAAGCTCTGAACAAGCCATCCATGGCTTGTTCAGAGACGCAAAGCAAAAAACGTGGTTTTTGCGTTGCTTCGTTTTTCAAACACGCATGTGTTCGAAAAACGTTGGTGCGTCCCTGCACCAAGGGAAGCTCTGATCAGGGCTTCACTTAATCCGCAACACTTGAGCTTCCGGCCCGCCCCTTGCACGGGGCGCCGCCTGCCCAATATGCGGTAAGTTGTTTATGCCGGCGTTCTTGTCTATGCTAAGCACCATGACCCGGTCACTTCTGTGCATCGCGTTGGTTTTGGCGAGCCTGGCTTTACCCATGCTGGCGCAGGGCGCGGTTTACAAGTGGGTCGGGCCGGACGGCAAGGTCACTTATTCCGACCGGCCGCAACCCGGCGCGCAGGAAATGAAACTGCCCAAAGAGCCGCCACCGCCGCCTGAGGTCAAGGCCGCTCCCAGTGCCGGCGCCCCTGCGCCGGAAGCCAAGCCCGGCGAAAAACCTGCCGCTGAGTTCAAAGGTTACAGCAAGATGGCCATCGTCAAACCCAAAAATGACGAGGCCGTACGCTCCAACAACGGCAATCTCGATGTCGAGATCAGCCTGGAACCGGTGTTTGACCCCAAGCTCGGGCACACATTCGTGGTGAGTGTGGACGGCATGCCGTTTGGCGCAGCGCAGGCGCAACCTGCATTTGTGCTATCCAACATTGACCGCGGCACGCACAGCCTGCGCGTGGAGGCGAAAGACGCGCAAGGTAAAACAGTGGGCGATACCGGCTCCATCGTGTTCTATATCCTGCGCGTCTCGGCGCAATTTGTGAAAGAAAATCCCCTCATGTCCCCCTCCCTCCCTCCAGCCCCCAAAACTCCTTGGCACAATAACTCTGCTGGCTTTCCTTATTTTCCTGCACCATAATGGTGCTATCTATTAATATCGCATCGCGCCGAGAGCATTCGGCATTATCATAAGATATTGTTTTATTTATATTTTATTAAAATTTTCGCGGGTGTGGCCGGCTTGGTTTAGGTCTTGCTATGGCTATTGACATGAGCGCAGCCAAGCTTTATCCCTCCATCATCGAGAATCTCAACGCGGCGGTGCTGCTGCTGGATGGGGCATTGAAGGTGACTTACCTCAATCCGGCGGCAGAGATGTTACTGGCGCTGAGCGCGCGCCAGGCGCGCGGCCTTACCCTCAGCGACCTGCTGCCGGAGGCGCGCGCCTATCTGGAAGCGTTGAGGCGTGCGCTCGCCAACCAGCACCCTTTCACCGAGCGCGGCTTAAGCTTGCGCCTGGGCAATCAAGAGAGCGTGGTGGTGGACAGCAGCGTCACGCCGCTCAGCAATCAGAAGCTCCTGGTGGAGTTGTCGCGCGTGGACCAACATCTGCGCATCACGCGCGAAGAGACGCGCCTGGTGCAGTATCAGGCCAATCGCGCGGTACTCAAGGGACTGGCGCATGAGATCAACAATCCCCTCGGCGGCCTGCGCGGCGCGGCGCAGCTTCTGGAGCGCGAACTCGCTTCAGACAATCTCAAGGAATACACCCGGGTGATCATCGGCGAGGCGGACCGTCTGCAAAATCTCCTGCAACGCATGCTGGCGCCGGACAGCCCGCCGCAGTGGCGCTTGATTAATGTTCACGAGGTGCTGGAACGGGTGCGCAGCCTGGTGCTGGCCGAAACCCAGCAAGGCGTGGAGGTACGGCGCGATTATGACCCCAGTCTGCCGGAATTGTTGGCCGACCCGGAGCAGTTGATCCAGGCGCTGCTCAACATCGCGCGCAACGCCGTGCAGGCCCTCGGCGGTAAAGGTGTGATACGCCTCGGCACGCGCATCGCGCGCCAGTGCAACATCGGCCATAAACGCCATCGCCTGGTGGCGCGCATCACGATTGCGGATAACGGCCCCGGCATACCGGCACAGATCATGGACAGCATTTTTTATCCGATGGTCAGCGGGCGCGTCGCCGGCGCCGGCCTCGGCCTGTCCATCGCGCAAACGCTGGTCAACCAGCACGGCGGGCTGATCGAGTGCGCGAGCCGCCCCGGCGATACGGTGTTCACCGTTCTGCTGCCATTACAAACCTAGAGCATGCCATGACCGGGAAAACAACCGTGTGGGTGATAGACGACGACCGCTCCATCCGCTGGGTGCTGGAAAAGGCCCTGCAAGGCGCCGATATGCAGGTGCGCTGCCTGGAAAGCGGACGCGGCGTGCTGGCGCAGCTTGCGCGCGAGATGCCGGATGTGCTGATCAGCGACATCCGTATGCCGGAGGTAAACGGTCTGGAGCTTTTGAGCGAGATAAAACAACGTTACCCGCAACTGCCGGTCATCATCATGACCGCCCACTCCGACCTCGACAGCACCGTCGCGGCCTATCAACGCGGGGCGTTTGAATACCTGCCCAAGCCGTTTGACGTGGATGAGGCGGTAAACCTGGTGCGGCGCGCGCTTAAAGCAAAGCGCGGCCAGCAAGGCGCATCCGCGCAGGACGCCGCACCGCTCGCGCCGGATATCATCGGCGAGGCAGCCTCCATGCAGGAGGTGTTCCGCGCCATCGGCAGGCTGTCGCGCTCGCATATCACGGTGCTCATCACCGGGGAATCGGGGACGGGCAAGGAGCTGGTGGCGCACGCGCTGCACCGGCACAGTCCGCGCGCCGACAAACCCTTCATCGCGCTCAACATGGCGGCGATTCCGCGCGACTTGCTGGAGTCGGAGCTGTTCGGGCACGAGCGCGGCGCGTTCACCGGCGCGCAACAGCAGCGCATCGGACGTTTCGAGCAGGCCAACGGCGGCACCTTGTTTCTGGACGAGATCGGCGACATGCCCGCGGAGTTGCAGACCCGTTTGCTGCGCGTACTCTCCGATGGCGAGTTTTATCGCGTGGGCGGCCATCAGCCGGTGAAGGTGGACGTGCGCATCATCGCCGCCACGCATCAGAATCTGGAGCAGCGCGTGCAGCAGGAGCGTTTCCGCGAAGACCTGTTTCACCGCCTTAACGTGATCCGCGTTCACACTCCGGCCCTGCGCGAGCGGCGCGAGGACATCCCCGCGCTGGCGCGCCACTTTCTCATCCAGGCCGCGCGGGAATTAAACGTCGAACCGAAGGTTTTGAGCGCCGATACCGAGGTGCGGTTGTGCAGGCTGCCCTGGCCCGGCAACGTGCGCCAACTGGATAATACCTGCCGCTGGCTCACCGTGATGACCGTGGGCCAGGTGATCCACGCCGAAGACCTGCCGCCGGAACTGCGTCATCCCAACACCCAGGAAGACACGCATGAAGACTGGCAGAGCGCCCTGCAGCGCTGGGTGGAGCTGCGTCTCATGCATGGGGAGAGCGGTCTGCTCAACAGCGCCGGGCCCGATTTTGAGCGCATCATGATCGAAGCCGCGCTGAAACACACCGGCGGGCGGCGTCAGGATGCGGCCAAATTGCTCGGCTGGGGGCGCAATACGCTGACGCGCAAAATCCAGGAGTTGGGGATCGAGGCTTCAGAGTAGCCTGCATGACCTGAATTAAGCAATAATATGCCTTGGCATCATCGGAAGGAAATCATTGCATGTCTCAGCGTAAAACATTCACCCGGCTTATTGCGAGCCTGACCCTTGCCTGCGCGCTCTCCGCTCACGCGGAAGCGCGCGTAGTGATCACCAGCGAAGAGCACGGCATCTTACTTTCACCCAGCATGATACAGCTCATGGAAGAAGCCGACGCGGGCGACGCGGACGCCGCCAATACGGTGGGCGTGCAATATGAAAACGGTTTGAGCGTAGTGTATAACTATAATGAGGCGATGAAGTGGTATCGCAGGGCGGCGCAAGGCGGCAGCGTCGAGGCCTTGTACCGTATCGGTTCCATGTATGAAGGGGGCTTTGGTATGCCCAGAGACACGGGCGAGGCGTTGCGGTGGTATGAACAAGCCGCGGCCAAGGACCATAGCGGCGCGCAAACCCGTATAAAACTGATCAAAGAGTCCGCACCAGACTCAAGGTAAATTCTAACGTCTTTTTGCCAGCAGCGCTGCTTGCACAATCTCTGGCACAAACGCCGACACATCGCCGCCGAACCTGGCGATCTCGCGCACCAGGCTGGATGAAATGTAGGTGTATTGCTCGGCGGGGGTGAGAAACAGGGTTTCAATTTCCGGCGCCAGGCGGCGGTTCATGCCGGCCAGTTGAAATTCGTGTTCGAAGTCGGACACCGCGCGCAAGCCGCGCAGAATCACGCGCGCGCCGCGCGCCTGCGCGAAGTCGGCCAGCAGGGTATCGAATCCGCACACCTCGACGTTACTGATCCCGCCGAGTACGCTGCGCGCAAGCCGCACGCGTTCATCCAGAGAAAATTCTGGGGTCTTGGCTGGGTTGGCCGCCACCGCGACGATCACCTGGTCGAATAAGCGAGCCGCGCGCGCCACCAAGTCGCTGTGTCCGTTGGTGATCGGGTCAAACGTGCCGGGATAGATCGCGGTAATGTTCATACGGCGTCCATATTATGGGTAAAACACCCGTTGGACAAGCGGCGGGAAAATTACCGCTCGTCCCGGCGCGCCAGATGGTATCCGACCTGGCCGGCCTGTTTGCTTTTGACGATGCGCCAGTTCACCGGAACCTGCGGGACATAACCCTCTTCCGCTTCCAGGTAAATAGTCGCGCCGGGTTTCAGCCAGCCGTGTTTTTCCAACGCTTCGCACGCGGGGGCGATGAGTCCCTGGCGGAACGGTGGATCGAGAAATACGATATCGAAAACCCCCCCTCCGCCCCCCTTTTCCAAAGGGGGGAATGGGGAGATTTCCCGCTGGCGCAACCAGGCGAGCGCATCGGCTTGAATGATTTCGGCGACGTACAAGAAAGTACTAGTGTCGCGGGAGGCAGAACGCCGGGGGCGACCGCCGTTTGCCTGTAAGGTATGCACGTGTTCGCGCAGGCGCGTGATGACACTCGCATCGCTGTCCACCATCACCACGCTGGCCGCGCCGCGCGACAGCGCCTCCAGCCCCAGCGCGCCGCTGCCCGCATATAAATCCAGGCAACGCGCGCCCTCAATGACGGGCGCAAGCCAGTTGAACAAGGTCTCGCGCACCCGGTCTGGTGTGGGGCGCAGCGTTTCAATTTCTGGAAAACGCAGCTTTCTGCCGCGCCATGTCCCGCCGATGATGCGTAACTGCGGCGGCCGGTGCGGACGTTTCATTAGCGCGGCGCGGCGCCGCCGCCTACTATGACCGTGACCATCCGCTCCGGCTTGATGCGGCGCTGAAAGGCGTCCTTGATTTGCGCCAGCGTAACCTGTTCTACATGTTTGGTATAAGTGTCCAGATAATCGAGCGGCAGGCCGTAAAACCCAATCACGGCCAGATGGTCGAGCAGCTTGCTGTTGCTGTCCAGGCGCAGCGCGAATCCGCCGGTGAGGTTTTGCTTGGCGGCCTTGAGTTCTTTTTCGCTGGGACCATTCACGACGAACGCACTCAGTGTATCGCGCAGCACTTGCAGCGCCTCATCGGCCTTTTCGTTCTGCGTCTGCAGCCCCAGGATAAATGGCCCGGCCGCGCGCATGGGCGCAAAATAACTGTAGGCGCTGTAAGACAGGCCGCGCTTCTCGCGCACCTCATTGGAGATGCGCGACACCAGGCCGTTGCCGCCCAGGATATGGTTACCCACCAGCAGCGGGAAAAAGTCCGGATCAGCGCGGCTCATGCCGGTCTGACCCAGCAGGATGTGGGTTTGCGAAGACGGGTGCGGCAAGCTGACGGTCTGCGGCGCTTGCGGCGCAACGGGCGCCAGCGCGGGCGCACTCTCACCGGACGGCAAACCGCCCGCCACTTGTTCCGCCAACGCCTCGGCTTGCGCGCGACTCAGTGCGCCGACGATGGCCACCAGCGCATTGCGTGCCACGTAATAACGCGCATGAAACGCCGCCACATCCTCGCGCGTGAGCTTGCTCACCGCCTGTTCGGTGCCGCTGGGATCAGTCGCGTAGGGGTGATCGGCGTATAACGCTTTATAAAAATTCTTGCTCGCGATATCGCCCGGCGACTGCTCCTGCTGACGCAAGCCCACCAGCATGCGATTACGCTCACGCTCGAAACCGGCGGCGGGAAAGCTGGGGGCGCGCAACACCTGGGCCATGAGATCAAGCGCGGGCTGCAGCAGCGTGAGCTCAGTGAGGCTGCGCAGGCTCACCGACGTTCTATCGCGGTCCGCTCCCGCGTCGAAGCGCGCGCCCAGCGCGGCGAAGCGCTCGGCGATCTCGTCCGCATTGAGCTCGCCCGCAGTGGTCTTTACCCCTTCCGCGAGCATTGCGCCGGTAAGCGCGGCGAGACCGTTTCTGCCCTCATCGCGCGCGCTGCCCGCGTCAAACACCGCGCGCACGTCCACCATGGGCAACTCTGGTGCGGGAACAAAATACACGCGCGCGCCGTTTTGCGTCTGCCAATGCTGAATCGCGGGTCCGGCCTGCGCGACGTTCGACAGCAACGCCAGTGCGCCCAGTAATACCAGCTTAGCGTACATCGTGGCCTCCCTTGCCCGCCGCCGCACGCGGTTTATTCGGGTCTATCGGCAACGGCTCCAGTACAGCCAGAGTCAGCCGGTCGTCGGTTAAATATTTGCGCGCCACCTGCTGTACTTGTTCCGCGGTGACGGCGTTGATTCTCTCCACATACTCGTCCATCACCCGCCAGCCGAGCCCCACGGTTTCCAGAGTGCCTATCTGCATCGCCTGGGCGAAGGTCGAGTCGCGTTCATACACGCGGCCCGCCACCACCTGCGCCTTGATGCGCACGAGCTCTTCCGCGCTCACCGGCTCGTCCTGCGCGCGCCTGATCTCGGCGCGTAGCGCCTGCTCCAGCTCGGTGATGGTGCGCCCTTGCGCGGGCGTGCCGTCAAACAAAAACATATCCGCTCCGCGTGAGTAAAGGTTATAGCCCGCGCCCGCGTTGGCCGCGATCTGCTGCTCGCGCACCAGGCGCTTGGCGAAGCGCGCGCTGTCGCCGCCAGAAAACACGGCGGACAGCACCTCCAGTGCGTACGCCTCCCAGCGCCGTTCCGGTTCCAGGCTGTTCAGCACCGGCGTGGGGTAGCCCATGATGAGATAGGGCAATTCCGCTGGCGCCTTGACCGTGACGCGGCGCTCGCCGTTTTGTTCGGCCTCGCGGCGCGGCTTGGGCGCAACCAGTTTGCCCGGCTTGAGCGGGCCGAAATACTTTTGCGCGAGTTGATATACTTCGCGCGCGTCCACATCGCCTACCACCACCACGGTCGCGTTGTTCGGCGCATACCAGCGCCGGTACCACTCTTTGAGATCATCGAGCGTCAGGTTTTCCAGATCATCCATCCAGCCGATGACCGGGTTGCGGTAGGCGCTGTTCTGGAAGGCGACGCTGTTGAATTCTTCATAGGTGCGCGATTCGGGGTCGTCGTCGGTGCGCAAACGGCGTTCCTCCATCACTACTTTCAACTCCTTCTCGAATTCTTTCTCCTTGAGCAGCAGATTGCGCATGCGGTCGGACTCGATCATGAAGCTCACCGGCAGGCGGCTTTTTTCCAGTTGCTGGTAATAGGCCGTGTAGTCGCGTCCGGTGAAGGCGTTTTCGCGTCCGCCGTTTTCGGAGATGATGCGCGAGGCCTCATTCGGGCCGAATTTGCGCGTACCCTGAAACATCATGTGCTCCAGCACGTGCGAGATGCCGGTGATGCCGCTGTATTCGTAGCTGGCGCCGACCTTGTACCACACCTGCGCCACCACCACCGGCGCGCGATGGTCTTCACGCACGATGAGCTTGAGGCCGTTGTTCAGCTTGAATTCATGCGTGGTGCTGTCCGCAGCGTACGCCACTCCGATGAAGCACAGCAGGAAACCCAGGGTGAGATGTTTAAACATGAAGCTGTCCTTTTTTATTTGATAATATAACATAGCGAGCAACCGCTCAGACTATGACCGCGACTCCACATGTTAGGTTTCAAAAAAAACACCCGCCCTGATTCCGCGCACGAGCTGCCGGGCGGTTTGGCCCGTCTAAAACAAGGCCTGGCGCGCGCGCGTGGCAGCCTGGGCGCGGCCTGCGCCGGACTGTTCCGCGCCTCCGGCGTGGACGAGACGCTGCTGGAGGAAATCGAAACGGTGCTGCTCGGCGCGGATGCGGGCGTAGAGGTGACGCAGGCGGTGCTGCATAATCTGCGCGCGCGCCTGGCGCGGCGCGAACTGCCGGACGGCGCGGCCCTGAATGCCGCGTTGCGCGCCGAGCTGCTCGCCATTCTTGCGCCCTGCGCGCAGCCGCTGCGTATTTCCTCGCGCACCAAGCCGTTCGTGACTCTGGTGGTGGGCGTCAACGGCGCGGGCAAAACCACCACCATCGGCAAGCTGGCAAAACAGTTACAGCAGTCCGGCCACAGCGTGCTGCTCGCCGCGGGCGACACCTTCCGCGCCGCCGCCGTGGAGCAGTTGCAAACCTGGGGTGCGCGCAACAACATCGCCGTGATCGCCCAGCCGCACGGCGCGGACTCCGCCTCGGTGATCTACGATGCCTTGCAGGCCGCACAGGCGCGCGCCGTGGACGTGTTGATCGCGGACACCTCCGGGCGCCTGCACACGCAAGGCAACCTGATGGAGGAGCTGAAGAAAATCAAGCGTGTATTGGGCAAACTCGACCCCGACGCGCCGCATGAAGTGATGCTGATCGTGGACGGCACGCAAGGCCAGAATGCGCTCGCGCAGGCCGTACAGTTCCATCAGGCGCTCGGCCTGACCGGGATCACGCTGACCAAGCTGGACGGCACGGCCAAGGGCGGCATGGTATTCGCCATCGCCAAAAAACTAGGCGTGCCGCTGCGTTACATCGGCATCGGCGAAGACGTGGATGATTTGCGCGAGTTCAACGCGGAGCAATTCGTGGAGGCGTTGTTTTGACAAGAACGATATGATTCACTTCGACCACGCCGGTAAACGCTATCCTGGCGGATTCGAGGCGCTGAGCGATCTCTCGTTTGAAATCGCCCAGGGCGAGATGGCGTTTCTCACCGGCCACTCCGGCGCGGGCAAGAGCACGGTATTGAAACTCATCGCGCTCATCGAGCGCGCCAGCTCCGGCCAGGTCATCATCGCCGGACAGAATCTCGCCACGCTGCGCGCGCGGCGTATTCCCCATCTGCGCCGCTCCATCGGCATGGTGTTCCAGAATCACCGCCTGCTCCATGACCGCACGGTGTTCGACAACGTCGCGCTGCCGCTCGTCATCAGCGGCCACGGTCACGACGAGATCGGGCGGCGCGTGCGCGCCGCGTTGGACAAGGTGGGGCTGTTGAACAAGGAACGCGTGTATCCGGTTACGCTTTCCAGCGGCGAGCAGCAGCGCGTCGGCATCGCACGCGCCGTGGTGCATAAACCGCCTATCCTGCTCGCCGATGAGCCGACCGGCAATCTAGATCCCGACCTGTCGCGCGAGGTGATGGGGCTGTTCCGGCAGTTCAATCAATTCGGCGTCACGGTGCTGATCGCGAGCCACGACCTTGATCTCATCACGCGTCTGCCGCATCGCATCCTCAGCCTGAATGGCGGACGCCTGGCCGGTGAGCGCGCGGCGTTGACCTCCACGACCCCATGAGACGACGCCCTCACAAGCCCGCGCCGCCGCGCGATGAAGCCCCGCGCCGCGGCGCAGAGCGGCGCGCGGGCGCGAACCGGTTCAGCGCTTATCCGCGCAACCACCTGCGCGTATTTTTTAATACTTTGGGACAGTTATACCGCGCCCCGTTGCACACCATGCTCACGGTGGCGGTGATCGGTATCGCGCTCGCCCTGCCGGGCGGACTCTATGTATTGCTGCAAAATACTCAGCGCCTGGCCGATAATTGGGAAGGAACGGCGCAGATTTCAATTTTTCTTAAACCCTCGGTCAGCGACGAGGAGGCTGAAAAACTCGCCGTGCGGGTGCGCGGACTCACCAACATCAAGCAGGTGCGCGTCCTGTCGCGCGCGGAGGCTCTGGAGGAATTTCGCACGCTTTCCGGCCTGGACCATGCGCTCGACGCCCTGGGCGAGAACCCCTTGCCCGCGCTGCTCATCGTGACGCCCGCCTCGGAGGAACCGGCGGAAGCCGAGGCGTTGCTGAAAACCCTTTCCACACTGAGCGAGGTGGAGACGGCCGAACTGGACCTCGATTGGCTGAAGCGCCTGCGCGCGCTGCTTGATCTGATGCAACGCGCGGTATGGTTGCTCGGCGCGCTGCTGTCCGGCGCGGTGCTGCTCATCATGGGCAACACCTTGCGCCTCGCCATTCAGAACCGGATCGAGGAGATCGAGCTCATGCGCCTAATCGGCGCCACCGACGCCTTCATCCGCCGCCCGTTTTTGTACTTCGGCCTCTGGCATGGGCTGCTCGGCGCGCTGTTTGCATTAATATTGTTGTGGATTACCCTGGGACTACTCGCCGCCCCGGCCAAGGAACTGGCGGCGCTTTATAATAGCTCCTTTGAAATCAATGGATTAGATATGGACTCCAGTCTTGGTCTGCTCGCCCTCGGCGCGCTGCTGGGGCTGGCGGGCGCGTGGCTGGTAGTGGGGCGGCAACTCAAGCAAATCCAGCCCGGATAACCTCTTGGGCTGAACTTTCCGGCCGGTTTAGCACTCTCATGGTATGAGTGCTAAAATATAATTTGTGAGGAAAACGGGGGTTACCATGACTGCATCTCTATCCTTGGCGGTACCGGCCGGCAGCCTGCATCAATACATTCAGGCCGCGCACAGCGTGCCCATGCTGAGCGTGGGAGAGGAGCGCGCGCTGGCCGTGCGGTTGCGCGAACAGGACGATCTCGATGCCGCCATGAAGCTGGTGCTCGCACACCTGCGCTTCGTGATTCACGTGGCGCGCGGCTACAGCGGCTACGGCCTGAGCCAGGAAGATTTGATCCAGGAAGGCAACATCGGCCTGATGAAGGCGGTGAAGCGCTTCGATCCGGGCATGGGCGTGCGCCTGGTGTCGTTCGCGGTGCACTGGATCCGCGCCGAGATGCACGAATTCATTTTGCGCAACTGGCGCATCGTCAAGGTCGCCACCACCAAGGCGCAGCGCAAGCTGTTCTTCAATTTAAGACGCGCCGCCAAGCGCCGAGGCTGGTTCAGCCACGATGAAATCCAGCACATCGCCAGGGATTTGGGCGTACGCGCCGAAGACGTGCGCGAGATGGAAGCGCGCCTGAACGGCCACGACTACGCCTTCGACGCGCATGACGATGATGAAGACGAGCGCGCATTCGCACCGGCGGCCTATCTGTCCGATCTACGTTACGATCCGGCCTCCACGCTGGAGCAAAGCGACGCGGACGAGAATGATGTTACCCGCCTGCAACAGAGCCTCGCCAAGCTCGATGCGCGCAGCCGCGACATCATGCAACGCCGCTGGCTCAGCGACGGCAAGGCGACGCTGCAGGAGCTGGCCGACCACTACCGCATCTCCGTGGAACGCGTACGCCAACTGGAAAGCGCCGCGCTGAAAAAACTCAAGTCCGTGTTAGCCGCTTAAGGAAACTCTGAAAAATCCATCCCTGGATTTTTCAGAGACGAAAAGCAAAA
>JBCKVB010000010.1:0-41263 GCA_038924245.1 Gammaproteobacteria bacterium
CCGAGACCCTCCAGTCCCTTGCCGCCGACCTCACAGCCCACGGTGGCGATCCCGCCGCGATCGAATCGGTCAGCATTGACATGTCGCCCGCCTTCGTCAAGGGGGTGGGTGAGAGCCTGCCCCATGCCCGCATCACCTTCGACAAGTTCCACGTCATTGCCCATGCCTCTACCGCGGTGGATAAAACCCGCCGTATCGAACAGAAGACCGATCCGGCCCTCAAGGGGATGCGCTGGAAGCTGCTCAGGCGCTACGGCAGCCTGAATGCCGACAGCCGCGCCGAGCTGGATAGCTTGCTGGCCCAACTCACGACCAGGCGCACGGCGCGTGCTTGGGTATATCGAGAGAATCTGAGGGAAATCCTCGGACGCAAGCAGATTAACGTGGTGCGCGCCATGCTTGAACAGTGGTGTACCAACGTCATGCGTTCCAAGGTCGAACCCATGAAGGAGGTCGCCCGCATGATCCGCAACCATCTGGAAGGGATCATTGCCTGGGCGCAAACGCGCCAGACCAACGGCTTCCTGGAAGCCTTCAACGGACTGTTCCAAGCCGCCAAGCGCAAGGCGCGCGGCTACGTCAGGCCCTCCACGATCCGTACCGTGATCTTCCTGCTCGCAGGCAAACTCGACTTCTCGCAACTCAATCCACATGCCAGCACCCAACCCACTTGAAATTCAACAGAGCCATAATTTTGATCACATGAGGCGAAGGCGAATTCAACAGTGAAGTGTAACTTTGATAAGAATCAATGGAGTCTGACCCCATTGATTTGCGACGAGCTTCTCAAAAATGAATTACTTAACAACACCAAAGAACAAAGTGAAAATTTAATGATCGTAGATCTGGTAAGAAAGGATAAATCATGATTAGAGAATATGCTCCCCTTGCAGGCCACCCGTTCAAGACCGGTACAACTTTTCTGCGCCCCATGCAGGTGTTGCCCGAGCGGGTGACCCTGGACGACCCCGCAGTCAGCGTGATGACCGACCTGAAAAGCGTGTCGGTGGTCAATGTGCGCGCCATGACCTCGATGGATAAGGCCAACGCCAAGATGATCAGCTACGGCGTGCGCCTGCTGCTGGTGCTGGATGACGCCGACAAGGTCGCGGGCCTGCTGACGGCGACCGACATACTCGGCGAAAAACCCATGCGTTTCCTGCAAAACGTGGGCGGCACGCATGCCGACATCACGGTGCGCGACATCATGACGCCGCAGCGCGAACTGGAGGTGTTGAAATTGCAGGATGTATTGGGCGCCAAAGTCGGTCATGTCGTCGCCACGCTGAAACAGGCCGGACGCCAACATGCCATGGTGGTGGAAGAAAATGCGGACGGCAGCCAGGTGGTGCGCGGCCTGTTCTCCGCGACACAGATCGCGCGGCAATTGGGCGTGCAAATCCAGACCACGGAAGTCGCGCGCACCTTCGCCGAAATTGAAGCGGTGATTGGCGGGAGTCGCTTTTCCTGACACCTGATTAGTAATTACAAGAAAAGAACAAAGGGGTCAAGTTCATTGTATGACTACCCTACCTCGTCTCACCTGCTCTAATTGCTTCGCCAGGGGCATGCGAACGCCGGGTAAGGGGTCAGGCCTTTACTTTATATGTAAACTAAAGGCCTGACCCGCTCTACGAGTTCTGGACCGAGGAGACTTAAATCAATACCGAATTCATGGCTAACGGCGGTCTGGAATATCTGCCCGCCTTCGCCATCAGTCTGGCCATCGGCCTGTTGATCGGTCTGGAGCGGGAGCGCACGCCCACGGCCAAGGCGGGGCTGCGCACCTTCACCCTGGTGGCGCTGTTCGGCACCCTGGCGGCGCTATTGTCGGAGCAGACCGGCGCTGCCTAGGTGCTGGCCGGTGGCCTGCTGGTGGTGGGCGGCATGATGGTGGCGGCCTACGCTCGCGTCCCCGATGCGGGCGGCGACCCGGGCACCACCACGGTGGCGGCCATCGTGCTGTGCTACGGGCTGGGCGCGATGGTGTGGTATGGCTATCACCAGCTCGCGGTGATGCTCGCCATCGTGACCACCGTGCTGCTCTACTTCAAGACCGAGTTGCACGGCATCACGAAAAGCCTTACGCGCCGCGATCTGATTTCTTTCCTGCAGTTCGCGGTGTTGTCGCTGGTGATCCTGCCTCTCCTGCCGAATCAGAATTACGGCCCCTACCAGGCTCTCAACCCCTACCAGATATGGTGGATGGTGGTGCTGATCTCCGGCGTGAGCCTCGCCGGTTACGCCGCCCTGCACATCGCCGGCCAGCGCCATGGCGCGCCGCTCATGGGGCTGTTCGGCGGGCTGGTGTCGAGCACCGCCACTACCCTGGTGTTCTCGCGCCACGCGCGCAGCAACGGGGAATTGGTTCCAATTGCTGCGGTGGTGATCCTGCTCGCCAACCTGATGGTGCTGGTACGGCTGGGGGTAATCGCCGCCGTGGTGTCTCCACGCCTGCTGCCCGCGCTGCTGCCGGTACTGGGTGGCGGCCTGCTTGCCGGATTAGCCGGTACGGCCCTGTTTTGGCGCGGCCTGCGCAGCGATGCCATATTGCCCGCCTTGGAACTCAATAACCCCACCGAGATACGCACCGCGCTGGGTTTCGGCCTGCTCTACGCGGCGGTGCTGTTCGCCGCCGCCTGGCTGGCCGATTACGCGGGCAACCACGGCCTGTACGCCGTGGCGCTGGCGTCCGGCCTCGCCGACATGGATCCAATCACCCTCTCCAGCCTGCGCCTGTTCGAACTTGGCAGACTGGCCGAAAGCCAGGTGGTGACAGCGATCACCCTCGCCTTTGTTGCCAACCTCGCGTTCAAATTCGGCCTGATGCTGTTTATCGGCGGCGCGGCGCTGTCGCGCAAAGTTGCCGTGGGCATGTCGTCCATCGCTGTGGGCGTGGGCGCCGGGTGGGCGGCTTTCCATATTTAATTTCAAACAAACGCAGGGCGCAATAGCCCTTCGGCCGCGCTCAGGACAGGCTCCGCGTATTCTGCCGAATGGAAACTTGCGCGGATATTCATTCGGCGGGTTACGGGTTACGGCTTGCGCCTGCCCCCCTGGCGGATTGTTAGGTCAGATTATTGATCCTTGGCAAACCGCTGCTGAACCTTGTCGAGCGCCGCCTGTGCGCATTGATCGTCGAGATGACCGCCCGGCGCGCCGCCCACACCGATCGCGCCGATCACTTCATCGCCGGCGCGGATCGGCATACCCCCGCCGAGGATCAGCAAACCGTCAATCTGAGTAAGGCCCGCGGCGGCAGGATTTTTTTGCAGTATCTGCACCAGGTCGCTGCTGTTGACGCGCAGCGAGGCCGCCGTGTAAGCCTTGCGGCGGCTTGAATCAATCGTGTGTGGCCCGGCGCCGTCGGCGCGCTGGATGGCCTTGATCTGGCCCGCCCGGTCAACCACCGTCGCGGACACCAGCCAGCCTTTCGCCTGGCAAGCCTCGACGGCTGCTGCCGCCGCTACATTCGCCAAGGCCAGCGAAAGAGTTTTTTCCTCACGCACGTCCTCTGCCCAGCTTGCTGCGCTCATAACGAGCATGGTTATAATAAAACTTGCCTTACGCACGTTAAGCATGACCCGCTCCTTTCCATATGGGTAAATTTATATCATTTGTGAGTCCCCCGGCAGAGCCGGGGGTTTACCAACTTGAATTATTCATTCGGCGGGTTACGGCTTGCGCCTGACCCGCTCTACGAGTTCTGTCTATTTAGGAAATTTCCCGTTTAGACTCCTGAGAAATGCGGTCAGGTATTTCACCTGTTCATCGCTTAAGTCTTGTTGCAGTTGCGTCTTGGCCATCACGCGTATGGCTTCGCCCAGGGTGGGCACGGTGCCGGTGTAAAAGTAAGGCGCGGTGAGCGCGATGTTGCGTAGCGTGGGCACCTGAAACAGGCGTTTGTGGATGTCTTCTTTGGTCGCCTCGTAATGGCCCAAGTCGTCCGTGACCAGGTTATATTTTTGATCATACTCGCTGCCGATATAATTGGGGAACAGCTCATAAAATCCCTCGCCCATGGGCATGGGCGGACCGGAGAGATTGATGCCGAAGTGGCAGGCGCTGCAGCCGACTTTTTGGAATTCTTCAAAGCCACGCCGCGCGTTTTCCGACAAGGCCTTTTTATCGCCTTTCAGATAACGGTCAAAGGCGCTGTCCGGCGTGATGAGGGTGCGCACATAGGCCGCGATGGCCTTGGCGATGTTACCGTCCGTCACCGGCTGTTCTTTACCGAATACCTTGGCAAATTGCGTGCGGTAACGCTTGATGGCCGTAAAGCGTGCAACCAGGCTTGCTGCGTCCGAATTGGCGAGCACGGTAGAGTCAAACAAGTGATCTCTCACCGCCGCTTCCAGGCTCTCCGCGCGCCCATTCCGGAACTGCACACTCTGAAACGCGGCGTTGAATATCGTGGGTGTGGAACGGCGCGGCATCTCGCCCAATGCGCCAATGGAACGTACCCGGCCATCGTCGCCGCCGTTGTTTAAATCGTGACAGGTGTTGCAGGAGAGCGTGCCGTTCACCGACAAACGCGCATCGAAATACAGTTGCTTGCCGAGGCGTATTTTTTCCGTCGTCGGTGGATTATCGGCGGGCACGGGCGCGGCGGCGGGCAGCGGGGAGAATACCTCAAAGGCATGCGCAGTGGGCACACCAAACAGCAGTAGCAAAACGTATAACTTGATTATCTTCATGCTTGGTAACGAAAAAGCCGGGCTAACCCGGCTTTTTGGCAGCTTGCACCGCGCTCAATTCTACTCTTTGGCTTCCTTGACGGCCTTGGGCTCAGGACGGTCCACCAATTCCATGATCGCCATCGGCGCGGAGTCGCCGGGACGGAAGCCGCACTTTAAAATGCGCGTGTAACCGCCCGGACGCGCCTTATAGCGCGGGCCGATTACGTTAAACAGCTTGGTGACCACATCGCGGTCGCGCAGGCGCGCGAAGGCCATGCGGCGGCGCGACACGCTGTCGGTCTTGGCCAGGGTGATGAGGGGCTCCACCACGCGGCGCAACTCCTTGGCCTTGGGCAGCGTGGTTCTGATCATCTCACGGCTCATCAGCGCGATGGCCATGCTTTTGAACAGCGCCTTGCGGGCGCTGCTGTTACGTGAGAGTTGCCGACCACTATTGCGATGACGCATAACGTGTCCTTCTAGATTAAGCGGTAGCCTTTTCGCGCTCGCGCAACAGATGCGGCGGCGGCCAGTTTTCCAAACGCATGCCCAGCGACAAACCATGCGAGGCGAGCACGTCCTTGATTTCAGTAAGCGATTTCTTGCCCAGATTGGGAGTCTTCAACAACTCCACTTCGCCGCGCTGGATAAGATCGCCGATGTAATGAATATTTTCTGCCTTGAGGCAATTGGTGGAGCGCACGGTAAGCTCCAGATCATCTATCGGGCGCAACAGCACAGGATCAATCTCCAGCGGCGCGGTTTGCGGCGCGGTCACTTCACTGCTCTTCAGCTCCACGAACATGCTGAGCTGATCTTGCAGGATGCTGGCGGCGCGGCGGATCGCCTCTTCCGGGTCCACCGTGCCGTTGGTCTCGATATCCAGGATGAGCTTGTCGAGGTCGGTGCGTTGCTCGACGCGCGCGGTTTCCACGGAGTAGGTCACGCGCCGCACCGGGCTATAGGAAGCATCCAGCTTCAACTTGCCGATCTGACGGGCTTCTTCTTCGACCACACGGCTGGTGACCGGCTGATAACCGCGTCCACGCTTGACGCGCAACGTCATATTGAGCTCACCGCCTTTAGTCAGATTGGCGATCAGATGGTCGGGGTTCACGATCTCAACGTCGTGCGTCAAGGTGATATCACGCGCCAGCACCGGACCGGGGGCCTTCTTGTGCAACGTCAATGTGGCCTCGTCGCCGCTGTGCATGCGGATGGCGAGCCCCTTGAGATTGAGCAGGATCTCCACCACGTCCTCCTGCACGCCTTCAAGGCTGGTGTACTCATGCAACACGCCTTCGATCTGCGCCTCGACCACCGCGCAGCCGGGCATGGAGGACAGCAAAATGCGCCGCAACGCGTTGCCCAGTGTGTGCCCAAAGCCGCGCTCCAGCGGCTCCAGGGTCACCCGTGCGTGCTTGTCGTTGACGGCCTGTACCGATACCAGACGTGGTTTTAAAAATTCAGCAATGGAGCCTTGCATGTAAACCTCTCGTATTCAGTTACTTGGAGTACAGCTCAACGATGAGATGTTCGTTAATCTCCGCCGGCAGGTCGGACCGCTCCGGCTTAGACTTAAATACACCCTGCATCTTGCTTGCGTCCACATCAATCCAGTCCGCGAACCCGCGTTGCTGCGCCATCTCCAGTGCGGCCTGGATGCGAAACTGCTTTTTGGCCCGCTCGGAGACCGCCACCACGTCATTGGGACGCACCTGGTAGGTCGGGATATTCATTTTTCTGCCGTTCACCGTAATGCCGTTGTGGCGCACCAACTGACGCGCTTCCGAGCGCGAGGTGGAAAAGCCCATGCGGTACACCACGTTGTCCAAACGCCCTTCCAGCAACTGCAGCAGCGTCTCGCCGGTCGAACCCTTGCGCCGGTCCGCCTCTTCGTAATAGCGGCGGAACTGGCCCTCCAACACGCCGTAAATCCTGCGCAGCTTCTGCTTGGCGCGCAACTGATGCGCGTAATCCGAAAGCCGTGTGCGGCGCTGGCCGTGCTGCCCAGGCGGGAAGGCGCGGCTTTCCACGGGGCACTTGCTGGAAAAACACTTTTCGCCCTTGAGGAACAGCTTTTCGCCCTCACGGCGGCACAAACGACACTTGGGACCGGTATATTTAGCCAACTTTAAATCTCCATCTGAGCTACCTGGGAAACTGTAACCTGTGGTGACGCCATCCCTGGCGTAACCGCACTTTATCTTCCACACACCCGCCAGCACGTCCTTGTGCCGGCCTTCGCCGCTTCACGGCTCAGCCATTAAACCTAAACCCTGCGCCGCTTGGGCGGACGGCAACCATTGTGCGGGATAGGCGTGATGTCGGTAATGCTCGTCACCTTGAACCCCACCGCATTCAGCGCGCGCACCGCGTAATCGCTCCCCGGCCCCGGCCCGCGCACCAGCACCTCGACGGTTTTCACGCCGCATTCCTGCGCGGCCAGCGCGGCCTTTTCCGAGGCCACCTGCGCGGCGAACGGCGTGCTCTTGCGCGAACCCTTGAATCCGCTGCTACCCGCCGACGACCAGCTCAAGGCATTTCCCTGGCGGTCGGTGATGGTGATGATGGTGTTGTTGAACGAGGCGTGAATATGCGCCACGCCGTCGGCCACGTTTTTCTTGACCTTTTTGCGCACGCGCTGCGTAGTTGCTGCTGGCTTCGCCATATCTGAATCTCCTTGTCCTTACTTCCTTACGGCCTTGCGCGGACCCTTGCGCGTGCGCGCGTTGGTGCGCGTGCGCTGTCCGCGCACCGGCAGACCACGGCGGTGACGCAGGCCGCGGTAACAGCTCAAATCCATCAGGCGTTTGATGCTCATTGACACCTCGCGGCGCAGGTCGCCTTCCACCTTGAATTTCGCCACCACCGCGCGCAACGCCTCAACCTGCCCGTCGTTCAGGTCCTTCACCTTGGTGTGAGGCGGGATGCCGCTCGCCTTGCAAATGCCCAGCGCGCGGTTGCGCCCGATACCGTAGATGCTCGTCAGCGCAATCACCGTGTGTTTCTGCACAGGAATGTTGATGCCTGCTATGCGCGCCATTTAACTATTCTCCATTGGAAATCATCAGCCCTGCCGCTGCTTGTGACGCGCGTTGACACACACCACGCGCACCACGCCGTTACGGCGCAGGATTTTACAGTTACGGCAAATCTTCTTTACTGAGGCGCGTACTTTCATAATTGTTCCCCCTGCTCAGCGCAGCAGTCCAGGCATCTTCAGATTGGCTTTCTTCATCAGGCTTTCGTATTGATGTGACATCAAGTGCGCCTGTATTTGCGCCATGAAGTCCATCACCACGATCACGATGATAAGCAGCGAGGTGCCGCCGAAATAGAACGGCACGTTCCAGTACACAATCATAAACTCCGGCAGCAGGCACACCGACGCGAGGTAAATCGCGCCCACCGCCGTCAGGCGCGTCATCACTGTATCAATATAGCGCGCCGTATGCTCGCCGGGGCGGATGCCGGGAATGATGGCGCCGGATTTCTTCAGGTTGTCCGCGGTGTCTTTGGGATTAAATACCAGTGCGGTGTAAAAGAAGGCAAAGAAAATAATGAGCAGTGCGAAGGTCAGCACATACAGCGGCTGGCCGGGTGAGAACGTGGCCACGATGTCTTGCAACCAGCCGTCGCCGCCGCCCCAGCCGCCAATCGTGGCGGGGAACAGGATCAGGCTGGAGGCGAAGATGGGCGGGATCACACCGGCCATATTGAGTTTGAGCGGCAGGTGGCTCGCCTGCCCGGCGAACATCTTGCGCCCTTGCTGGCGCTTGGCGTAATCCACGCGTATGCGGCGCTGTCCGCGTTCTATAAACACCACGAAGTAGGTCACCCCCATGGCCAGGACGAACAGCACCAGCACGGTAAGGATATGCATCTCGCCCGTGCGCGCCAGTTCCAGGGTGCCCCCTATCGCGGAGGGCAGACCGGAAACGATGCTGGCAAAGATAATGATGGAGATGCCGTTGCCCACGCCGCGCTCGGTCACCTGTTCGCCCAGCCACATCAAGAACATGGTGCCGGTGACCAGCGTCACGGTCGCGGTGAAAATAAAGGCGTACCCCGGATTCAGCACCAGGGGCGCGCCACCCGCGCTTTGCGCCTGCAAGGCGATCGCGATGCCGACGCCCTGAAACAACGCCAGCACCAGCGTGCCGCGGCGCGTGTATTGGGTGATCTTGCGTCTGCCGGCCTCGCCTTCTTTCTTCAACTGTTCCAGCGAGGGCACCGTGCTGGACAGCAGCTGCACGATAATCGAAGCCGAGATATACGGCATGATGCCGAGCGCGAACAGCGACAGGCGCTCCAAGGCGCCGCCGGAGAACATGTTGAACATGTCCACAATAGTGCCGCGCTGCTGCTCGAACAGGGTGGCGAGCACCACCGGGTCTATGCCCGGCACCGGGATGTGGGCGCCGATACGGAACACCAGCAGCGCGAGCAGCACGAACAGCAGGCGCCGCTTGAGCTCGGCCAACCCGCCGCTACCGCTCAACACCCCCGCCAAGGCTGAACGCGCCACGGCCATCAGTCCTGAACCTTGCCGCCAGCAGCCAGGATCGCGGCGCGCGCGCCCTTGGTCACGGCCACGCCGCTCAGCGTAACGGCCTTGTCCAGCTTGCCTTGCAGCACCACCTTGGCGCGTTTGGCGCGCTGCGGCACCACCCCTGCGGCCTTGAGCGTGGCCAGGTCAATCTTGTCCGTCTTGACCCTGCCCAGCTCGTGCAGGCGCACCTCGGCGGTGTCCTGCGCGGTAAGCGAGCTGAAACCCATCTTGGGCAAACGCCGTTGTATCGGCATCTGGCCGCCTTCGAATCCTATTTTATGATAGCCGCCGGCGCGCGCGCGCTGGCCCTTGTGGCCGCGTCCGCAGGTCTTGCCCAAACCGGAGCCGATGCCGCGCCCGACGCGCTTGGGCGTCTGCTTTTCGCCCGCCGCAGGCTTGAGAGTATTGAGACGCATCAGGAAACCTCCTCCACGCGCAGCATGTACGCGACCTTGTTCACCATGCCGCGTATCGCGGGTGTGTCCTGCAGGGTGACGCTTTGGTTGATGCGACGCAGCCCGCCAAGCCCATCGAGCGTGGCGCGGTGTTTTGGCAACCGGCTGTAACGGCTGCGCACCAGCGTCAATTTGATTTTTTTGCCCGTCGTTTTTTTACTGGTCGCCATGATTATTCCAGAATCTCTTTGAGCGACTTGCCGCGCTTGGCCGCGATATCCCGCGGATCGTTCATGGCGCACAGACCGCTGATCGTGGCGCGCGTCACGTTCACCGGATTGGTCGAGCCCAGACACTTGGCGAGCACGTCATGCACGCCCACCACGTCGAAGATGGCGCGCATCGCGCCCCCGGCGATCACGCCGGTGCCCGCCGAGGCGGGCTGCATGAACACCTTGGTGGAACCGTGGCGCGCCACGATGGAATGCTGCAATGTGCCGCCATTCAGGTGCACCGCGCGCATGTTGCGGCGCGCGCTGTCCATGGCCTTTTGCACCGCGGCCTGCACCTCGCGCGCCTTGCCCTGGCCCATGCCGATTTTGCCGTTGCCGTCGCCCACCACGGTCAGCGCCGAGAAGCTGAACTGACGGCCGCCCTTGACCACCTTGGCCACGCGGTTCACCACGATCAATTTCTCGCGCAGTCCGTCGCTGCCGCCCTGCCCTTCAAAAGATGCTTGCATGAGCTACCCTTAAAATTCCAAACCGTTTTCGCGCGCCGCGTCGGCCAGCGCCTTGATGCGTCCGTGATACCTGAATCCGGAGCGGTCGAACGCCACGCGCGTAACGCCCGCCGCCTTGGCGCGTTCGGCTATCGCCTTGCCCACCAGCACCGCCGCCTGCACGTTGCCGGTGCCCTTGAGCTCCTTCTTTAAAGCCTTGTCCAGGGTGGAGGCGGCAACCAGCACCTTGGCGCCGTCCGGCGCGATCACCTGGGCGTAGATATGACGCGGCGTGCGATGCACGGCCAGCCGGTGCGCGCCCAACTCCAGAATCTTGGCGCGGGTGCGGCGGGCGCGGCGTAAACGTGCGGTTTTCTTGTCCTGCATGGCCTTGGTCCTTACTTCTTCTTGACTTCTTTGCGTACGATTACTTCATCGCTGTACTTCACGCCCTTGCCCTTATAAGGCTCCGGCGGACGATAGGCGCGTATCTTGGCCGCCACGGCGCCGACCTGTTGCCGGTCCAGCCCCTTGACGATGATTTCGGTCTGGCTCGGCGTCTCGATGGTGATGCCGGCGGGAATGGTAAAGCTCACCGGATGAGAAAAACCCAGCGTGAGATTCAGCGTCTTGCCCTGCACCTGGGCGCGATAACCGACGCCCACCAACTCCAGCTTTTTACTGAATCCGCCGGTGACACCGGTCACCATGTTATTCACCAGGGCGCGCGCGGTGCCGGCATGCGCGTCCGCCTCGATGCTGCGCGGCGCGAACTTGAGCACGTTGCTGTCGCGCGTGACTTCCACCTGGGCATGCACCTGGTGCGTGAGCGTACCCAAGGGGCCCTTGATGCTGATCTGTTGACCGCTCAGCGTCACCTCCACTCCGGAGGGCAGCACAACGGGTTTTCTGGCGATTCGTGACATGATCTATACCATTAGCTGACGTAGCACAACACTTCACCGCCGCAACCCGCCTTGCGCGCCGCGCGGTCGCTCATCACGCCCTGCGCGGTGGAGACGATGGCGACGCCGAGGCCGCCGACCACCTTGGGCAGTTCATCCTTGCCGCGGTAACGGCGCAGTCCGGGGCGGCTTACGCGATCCAGGCGCTCGATCACCGGCTTGCCCATGTAATATTTGAGCTCGATGTTCAGCAATGGCTTGCCGCCGTTTTCGCGCAGCGCGTAATCCGTGATGTAACCTTCGTCTTTCAAGACCTGGGCAATCGCGGCCTTGATCTTGGAGGCAGGCATGGTGACCTCGGCCTTTTTCGCCGAGTGGCCGTTGCGGATGCGCGTCAGCATGTCCGCGATGGGATCCGTCATGCTCATGGCGTTACCAACTTGCCTTGACTAAACCGGGAATGTCGCCGCGCATCGCCGCCTCGCGCAGCTTGTTGCGCCCCAGGCCGAACTTGCGGTAGTAGCCGCGCGGACGGCCGGTGATACGGCAGCGGCTGCGCAAGCGGCACGGGTTGGCGTCACGCGGCAGCGCCTCCAACTGGCGCCGCGCATCCAGGCGCTGCTCCAGGCTCGCCTTCATATCCAGCATTTTCGTCCTTAACTCGGTGCGCCTGGGGGCGTATTTCCGCACCAGCAGCAAACGCTTTGCCTGACGATTCACTATTGATTTTTTAGCCATAGCTTCCTCAAAAAACTCGTCAACCGCGCAACGGAAAGCCGAACCCTTCCAGCAGGGCGCGGGCTTCATCATTATTACGGGCGCTGGTGGTGATGGTGATGTCCATGCCGCGCAACGCGTCAATCTTGTCGTAATCAATTTCCGGGAAGATGATCTGCTCGCTCACGCCCAGGCTGTAATTGCCGCGCCCATCGAAGGAGCGCGGGTTCAGACCGCGGAAATCGCGCACGCGCGGCAACGCGATATTGACCAGGCGGTCCAGGAACTCGTACATGCGCGTGCGGCGCAGCGTGACCATGCAGCCCACCGGCAGGCCTTCGCGGATTTTAAATCCCGCGATGGCCTGGCGCGAAAGTCGCACCAGCGGCTTCTGGCCCGCGATCTTGGACAGGTCCGCCACGGCGTGGTCCATCACCTTCTTGTCCGCCGCCGCCTCGCCCACGCCCATGTTCAGGGTGATCTTGGTAATGCGCGGCACTTGCATCACGCTCTTGTAGGCGAACTTCTCCATAAGTTTTTTGGACACCACCTTGCGGTAGTGCTCTTCCAGTCTGGGGGCGACGCGCTTCATTTGTCTATCACCTCGTTATTGGACCTGAAATAGCGCACTTTGCGCCCGTCCTCCAGCACGCGCACGCCGGCCCGCTCGCCCTTCTTGCTCGCCGGGTTGTACAACGCGACGTTGGAGACATGCAGCGGCATTTCCTTTTCCACGATGCCGCCGCCGATGCCGCGGTTGGGATTGGGCTTGGTGTGGCGCTTCACCATGTTGACGTTCTCCACCACCACGCGCTGCGCGACGTGCAGCGTGCGCAGCACCGCGCCGCGCTTGCCCTTGTCCTTGCCGGTCAACACGATGATGTTGTCGCCTTTCTTGATCTTTTGCATAAATTTATAAAACTTCCGGCGCGAGCGAAATAATCTTCATGAACCGCTCACCGCGCAGTTCGCGCGTCACCGGCCCGAAGATGCGGGTGCCGATGGGCTGCAACTGGTTGTTGAGCAGCACCGCCGCGTTGGTGTCGAAACGGATCAGCGAACCATCGGCGCGGCGCACGCCCTTGCGCGTACGCACCACCACGGCGTCATACACCTCGCCCTTTTTCACCTTGCCGCGCGGCGCGGCCTCCTTGATGCTCACCTTGATGATGTCGCCAATCCCGGCGTAACGGCGCTTGGAACCGCCCAGCACCTTGATACACATCAGGCGCCGCGCGCCGCTGTTGTCGGCGACTTCCAGGCTGCTTTGCATCTGTATCATGGGGCTGCTCCAGCGCGCTTAGTTGATGCCACGGTAACTCTTAAGTTTAACATTTAATTCAACCACCCGCCAGATCAATCCGTCTTGGCGCGCTCGATAACCTGCACCAGGCGCCAGGCCTTGGTCTTGGACAGCGGACGGCACTGGGTGATGCTGACCAGATCGCCCTCCTGGCACACGTTGTCCTCGTCATGCACGTGCAACTTGCTGCGGCGCGTCACATATTTTTTATACGCCGCGTGCTGCACGCGGCGGCTGATGAGCACCGTGACGGTCTTGTCCATCTTGTTGCTCACCACGCGCCCGGTCAGGGTGCGTAGGGCTTTTACGGTTGCACTCTTTTCAGTTTCGCTCATGGTCATTTACCGGCCTTTTCGCGCAGCACGGTTTTGATGCGCGCGATATCGCGCCGCACTACACCCAGTTGATGGGGCTTGCTCAGTTGCCCGCTGCCCATCAGCATACGCAGGTTAAATTGCTCGCGCAGCGACTCAATCAGTTCCTTGTTGAGATCGTCCACGCTCTTTAGTTTCAGTTCAGTCGCGTTCATTACATTATCGTCCGTGTCACAAAACTGGTCTGCAGCGGCAGCTTCGCCGCCGCCAGCTTGAACGCCTCGCGCGCGATGTCTTCCGGCACGCCCTCGATTTCATACAGCATGCGGCCCGGCTGGATTTGCGCCACCCAGTATTCGACGCCGCCCTTGCCGTTGCCCATGCGCACTTCGAGCGGCTTGCGCGTGATCGGCTTGTCCGGGAAGATGCGTATCCACACCCGTCCGCCGCGCTTCAGGTGACGCGTCATGGCGCGGCGCGCGGCCTCGATCTGGCGCGCCGTGATACGGCCGCGATCCGTGGCGCGCAGGCCGAATTCGCCGAAGCTCACGCGGTTGCCGGTATGGGCCAGGCCGCGGTTGCTGCCTTTCATCTGTTTGCGAAATTTGGTTTTCTTGGGTTGCAGCATGTTTACTTCTCCTTAACCGGCGGCGCGTGCGCCACGCCCTCTTCCACGGCCTCGGCGTTCTGTTTTGCCACCTCCATCACTTCGCCCTTGAAGATCCATACCTTGACGCCGATCACGCCATAAGTGGTGTGCGACTCGGCCAAGCCGTAATCAATATCGGCGCGCAGCGTGTGCAGCGGCACACGGCCCTCGCGGTACCATTCGCTGCGCGCGATTTCAGCGCCGTTCAGCCGCCCGGAGACGTTGATCTTGATGCCCGGCGCGCCCAGACGCATCGCGTTCTGCACCGCGCGCTTCATGGCGCGGCGGAACATGATGCGCTTCTCAAGCTGTTGCGCCACGCTTTCCGCAACCAGGTAGGCGTCCAGCTCCGGCTTGCGTATCTCCTCCACGTTGATGTGCACCGGAATGCCCATTATGACCGAGACTTGCTTGCGCAGCACTTCGATGTCCTCGCCCTTCTTGCCGATCACGATGCCGGGGCGCGCGGTGTGAATGGTGATGCGCGCGTTGCGCGCCAGACGCTCGATCTGGATGCGGCTCACCGAGGCTTGCGCGAGTTTCTTCCTGATATATTCGCGCACCTTCAAATCAGTGTTTAAATAGTCGGCATAGTTTTTGGAATCGGCATACCAGGTGGAGTTCCAGTCACGCACGCCTCCAAGGCGGAATCCAATAGGATTTACTTTATGTCCCATAATTAATTACTTCGCTTTATCGGAAACGTGGATGGTAATGTGGCTGGTGCGCTTCAGGATGCGCGCCCCGCGCCCCTTGGCGCGCGCGTGCATGCGCTTCAGCATCGGGCCGGTATCCACCATGACGCTCGCTATGCGCAGTTCGTCAATGTCGGCGCCCTGATTATGCTCGGCGTTGGCGATTGCCGACTCCAGCACTTTCTGTATGATGCGCGCCGCCTTTTTGCGCGAAAAACGCAAAATCTGCAACGCGCGCTCGACCGGCAAGCCGCGAATCTGATCCGCCACCAGCCGCCCTTTTTGCGGCGACAGGTGGGTGAATTTCAGTTTAGCTGTGGTTTCCATCACACGGTTCCGTTATGCCTTGGCTGCGGCGGGAGCGCCCGCGGAGGCGGTGGCGACCTTTTTGTCCGCGGCGCCATGGCCTTTAAAGACGCGCGTCGGCGCGAACTCGCCCAGCTTGTGACCCACCATATTGTCGGTAATCATGATCGGTACATGCTGCTTGCCGTTGTGCACCGCGATGGTGAGCCCGATCATGTCGGGCACCACCATCGAGCGGCGCGACCAGGTCTTGATCGGGCGCTTGCTGCTGGTGGCCAGCGCCGCCTCCACCTTCTTCACCAGATGGCTGTCCACAAACGGACCTTTTTTGACTGAACGTGCCATGCAATTATTTCCTCACCTTGCGCCCTTGGGACGCCGCCGCACGATCATGCCGTCGGTGCGTTTATTGTTGCGCGTCTTGTACCCCTTGGTGGGGACGCCCCACGGGCTCACCGGATGACGCCCGCCGGAGGTGCGGCCTTCGCCGCCGCCGTGCGGATGATCCACCGGGTTCATGGCCACGCCGCGCACTGTGGGACGCACGCCGCGCCAGCGTTTGGCGCCGGCCTTGCCGAGGGAGCGCAGATTGTGTTCTTCGTTGCCCACCTCGCCCAGGGTGGCGCGGCAGTCCACCGGCACCTTGCGCGTCTCGCCGGAGCGCAGGCGCAGGATGGCGTGCGCGCCTTCGCGCGCGACGAACTGTACCGCGCAGCCGGCGCTACGCGCCAGTTGCGCGCCCTTGCCGGGCAGCATCTCCACGCAATGCAGCGTGGTGCCGACCGGGATGTTGCGCAGCGGCAGGCAATTGCCCGGCTTGATCGGCGCCTCTGCACCAGACATCAGGCGCGCGCCCGCGGCAATGCCTTTGGGGGCGATGATGTAGCGCCGCTCGCCGTCATTGTATTTGAGCAGCGCGATGTGTGCGCTGCGATTGGGGTCATACTCGATGCGCTCCACGTTTGCCTCGATGCCGTCCTTGTCGCGCTTGAAATCAATCAGGCGGTAGTGCCGCTTGTGGCCGCCGCCCTGATGCCGCGTGGTGATGCGTCCGTAATTATTGCGCCCGGAGTGGCGGTTCTGTTTTTCCACCAGACCGGGATAGGGATCTCCCTTGTGTAGGCCCGGCGTGACCACCTTGATTACGGCGCGGCGGCCGGGTGAGGTCGGTTTTACCTTGATTAGCGCCATGAGCTTATCCCTTGGCCGGCTGCATGCCGGTGAAATCTATGTCGTGCCCGGGGGCAAGACGCACGTAGGCCTTCTTCCAGCCGGAGCGCGGCCCTTGATAGCGCGGCGAGCGCCGGGTACTGCCGCGCACGTTGACCACCGTGACGCCGCTCACCCGCACCTTGAACATCTTTTCCACGGCGTTCTTGATCTCCGGCTTGGTCGCGTCGCGCAATACGCGGAACACGAACTGCTTGTTCTGCTCCGCCAGCGCGGCGCTTTTTTCCGAGATATGCGGCGCCAGCAATATCTTCAGCAAACGTTCTTCGCTCATGCCAGCACCTTTTCCAGTTGGCGCAACGCGCCTACCGTCATCAATACCTTGTCGAAACCCACCAGGTTCACCGGATCCACCGCCGCCGCGGGCGTGACCGCGAAACCGATCAGGTTGCGCGCGGACAGCGTCAGCTTGTCGTCCATCTGTTCCGTGACGATCAACGCGCTCTTCAAGTTCAGCGCGCTCAGCTTGGCCGCCAAATCCTTGGTCTTCACGGTCTCCTGGGCGAAGTCGTTGACCAGCACCAGGCGTCCCGCGCGCACCAGCTCGGACAGGATGACGCGCATCGCGCCACGATACATTTTCTTGTTTACTTTCTTCGAATAATCCTGCGGTACGGCCGCGAAAGTCTTGCCGCCGCCACGCCATAACGGGCTTCTGATGGTGCCCGCGCGCGCCTGGCCGGAACCCTTCTGGGCCCACGGCTTTCTGCCGCCGCCGCGCACTTCACTGCGCGTCTTTTGTTTGTGCGTGCCCGCGCGGCCCGCCGCGCGGTAGGCGGTGACCACCTGATGCACCAGACTCTCGTTGTAGGGCGCGCCGAACAGCACATCGGACACCTCCACCATCGCCGCATTCTTGCCCGCACCGGTCACTTGCAGTTCCATGATTACTTCGCTCCCTTCGCGGCCGGACGCACGATCACGTCGCCGCCCTCCGGGCCCGGCACGGCGCCGCGGATCAATAACAGATTGCGCTCCGCATCCACGCGCACGACTTGCAGATTCTGCGCGGTACGGCGCACGTTGCCCAGGTGGCCGGACATCTTCTTTCCCTTGAACACGCGGCCCGGCGTCTGGCGCTGGCCGATAGAACCCGGCGCGCGATGCGACAATGAGTTACCGTGCGTGGCGTCGCCCATGGTGAAGTGGTGGCGCTTGATGGTGCCGGCAAAGCCTTTGCCGAGCGTGGTCCCGGCGACATCCACCATCTGACCAACCTTGAACAGGTCCGCCTTGATTTCCGCGCCCGCATGGATATCCGCGCCTTCACCGTCGTTGAGGCGGAACTCCCACAAACCGCGCCCGGCGGCGGTATTGGCCTTGGCGTAGTGTCCCGCCGCGGCCTTGTTGACGCGGCGCGCGCGCCGCGTGCCCAGCGTGATCTGCACCGCGCGGTAGCCGTCGTTCTCGACGCTCTTCACCTGCGTGACGCGATTCGGCTCCACCTCGATCACGGTGACCGGCACGGAGACGCCCTCATCGGTGAAGATGCGCGTCATGCCTGCTTTGCGTCCAACCACTCCCAAACTCATAATTAATTTACCCTCGCGCTCTTGGCGCGGGCTCCTCAGCGATGGGGTTTCCAAAGGGGAGAGACGCTAGCTCTCCCCTTTGGTCGCAGCGCGCGGATTCATTCCGCGCGCTGCGAAATCTAATCGAATCTCTAGCTAAGTTTAATCTGCACGTCCACACCGGCGGCCAGGTCGAGCTTCATCAGCGCGTCTACCGTCTTGTCGGTGGGATCCACAATGTCCAGCAACCGCTTATGGGTGCGTATCTCGTACTGGTCGCGCGCGTCCTTGTCCACGTGCGGCGAGGTGAGCACCGTGTAACGCTCCTTCTTGGAGGGCAGCGGTATCGGTCCGCGCACTTGCGCACCGGTACGGCGCGCCGTCTCCACGATCTCACGCGCTGATTTGTCTATCAGCCTGTGATCGAAGGACTTCAATCTGATGCGTATCTTCTGGGTAGCCTTAGCCATATAAAATCAGATACAAGAGCAAAGTAACAAGAGAAAAGTTAAAAACTCCCTCTTCCAAATCTTTTCTCTTTTCTCTTTCCTCTGTTGTTCAGTTATTCGAGTATCTTCGCCACCACGCCCGCGCCCACGGTGCGGCCGCCTTCGCGGATGGCGAAGCGCAGGCCTTCTTCCATGGCGATGGGGTTGATCAGGGACACGGTCATCTTGACGTTGTCGCCCGGCATCACCATCTCAACGCCAGAGGGCAGCTCGCAGGCGCCGGTGACGTCGGTGGTTCTAAAGTAGAACTGGGGGCGGTAGCCGTTGAGGAAGGCGGTGTGTCTTCCCCCCTCTTCCTTGGACAGGACGTAGACTTCGGCCTCGAATTTGGTGTGTGGCTTGACGGAGCCGGGTTTGCACAGGACCTGGCCGCGTTCGACGTCTTCGCGCTTGGTGCCGCGCAGGAGGACGCCGACGTTGTCGCCGGCCTCGCCCTGGTCGAGGAGCTTGCGGAACATTTCCACGCCGGTGACGATGGTCTTCTGGGTGGGCTTGATGCCGACGATTTCGATTTCTTCGCCCACCTTGACGATGCCGCGCTCGATGCGGCCGGTGACCACGGTGCCGCGCCCGGAGATGGAGAAGACGTCTTCGACGGGCATCAGGAAGGCGCCTTCAACCGGGCGCTTGGGCTGGGGGATGTAGGTGTCGATGGCTTCGACCAGTTTCATGATGGCGGGGACGCCGATCTCGCTCTGGTCGCCTTCGAGGGCCTTGAGGGCGGAGCCCCGGATGATGGGGGTCTGCTCGCCGGGGAACTGGTATAGGGTCAACAGTTCGCGCACTTCCATTTCGACCAGTTCGAGCAGTTCGGCATCGTCCACCAGGTCGGCCTTGTTGAGGAACACGACGATGTAGGGGACACCGACCTGGCGCGCCAGCAGAATATGCTCGCGGGTCTGGGGCATGGGGCCGTCGGCGGCAGACACGACGAGGATGGCGCCGTCCATCTGGGCGGCGCCGGTGATCATGTTTTTCACATAGTCGGCGTGGCCGGGGCAGTCTACGTGGGCGTAGTGGCGCTTGGCGGACTGGTACTCTACATGGGCGGTGGCGATGGTGATGCCGCGCGCGCGCTCTTCGGGGGCGTTGTCAATCTGGTCGTAGGCCTTGTATTCGCCGCCAAACTTCTCCGCCATGACCTTGGTCAGGGCCGCAGTGAGCGTGGTCTTGCCGTGATCCACGTGGCCTATGGTGCCTACGTTTAAATGCGGCTTGGTGCGTTCGAATTTTACCTTGGACATGATCGTAACCTCAAAAATTATTTACGGCTTTTTAATGATGGCTTCCGCGAGGCTCTTCGGCACCTCGAGGTATTTGGTGAATTCCATGGTGTAGGTGGCGCGCCCCTGGCTCATGGAGCGCAGGGCGGTGGCGTAACCGAACATTTCCTTGAGCGGCACCTCGGCGGTGATGACCTTGCCCATCGGTGAATCATCCATGCCCTGCACCAGTCCGCGGCGGCGGCTCAAATCGCCCATCACGTCACCCATATAATCTTCCGGCGTCACCACCTCGACCTTCATGATCGGCTCGAGCAGCACCGGGCCGGCCTTTCTGACGCCTTCCTTGAGCGCCATCGAGCCCGCGATCTTGAACGCCATTTCATTGGAGTCCACGTCGTGGTACGAACCGTCGAAGATGGTGACCTTGATGTCCACGATGGGGAAGCCCGCGATCACGCCGTTCTGCACCTGCTCCCGCACACCCTTGTCCACCGCGGGGATGTACTCCTTGGGCACGGTGCCGCCCACGGTGCCGTTTTCAAACTCATAACCGGTGCCAGGCGGCAGCGGCTCCAGGCGCAACCAGACATGGCCGTACTGGCCGCGTCCGCCGGACTGGCGCACGAACTTGCCTTCCTGCTCCACGGTCTTGCGGATGGTCTCGCGGTAGGCGACCTGCGGGGCGCCGACGTTGGCCTCCACGCCGAACTCGCGCTTCATGCGGTCCACGATGATTTCCAGGTGCAGCTCGCCCATGCCGGAGATGATGGTCTGGCCGGTTTCTTCGTCGCTGCGCACGCGGAACGAGGGGTCTTCGGCGGCCAGCTTGGAGAGCGCCACGCCCATCTTTTCCTGGTCAACCTTGGTCTTGGGTTCCACCGCCACGGAGATCACCGGCTCCGGGAACTCCATGCGTTCCAGGGTGATAATGTCCTTGATGTCGCACAGCGTGTCGCCGGTGGTGACGTTCTTTAAGCCCACCGCCGCGGCGATGTCGCCCGCGCGCACTTCTTTGATTTCCTCGCGCTGATTGGCGTGCATCTGCACCATGCGTCCCACGCGCTCCTTGCTGTCCTTGCCCGGATTGAACACCGCGTCGCCGGAGCTCAGTACGCCGGAATAGACACGGAAGAAGGTGAGCGTGCCGACAAACGGGTCGGTGGCGATCTTGAACGCCAGCGCGGCGAACGGTTCATCGTCCGAGGCGTGGCGCTCGGCCGGGGTCTCGGCAGCGTCGTCCAAATGACCCTTGATGGGTGGTTTGTCGGTAGGCGCGGGCAGATAATCAATCACCGCATCGAGCATGGCCTGCACGCCCTTGTTCTTGAACGCCGAACCGCACAGCACCGGCACGATCTCATTCCTGATGGTGCGTGTGCGCATACCCTGTTTAATCTCGTCCTCGGTGAGAGCGCGCCCTTCCAGGTATTTGTGCATCAACTCTTCAGACGCTTCGGCGGCGGCCTCCACCATGGCGTCGCGCCACTTTTTGCACTCGGCCAGCATGTCGGGCGGAATATCGCGCTCTTCGAAGGTCATGCCCTTGGTGGCGTCATCCCAGTAGACGGCCTTCATCTTGACCAGGTCCACCACGCCTTGATATTTTTCCTCGGCGCCGATGGGCAACTGCACCGGCACCGGAACCGCGCCCAGGCGCTTTTTGATCTGATCCACCACGCGCAGGAAGTTGGCGCCCGCGCGATCCATCTTGTTCACGAAGGCGAGACGCGGCACGCCGTACTTATTGGCCTGGCGCCACACCGTTTCGGACTGCGGCTCCACGCCGCCCACCGCGCAGAACAACATGCAGGCCCCGTCCAGCACGCGCAGACTGCGCTCGACCTCGATGGTGAAGTCCACGTGCCCGGGCGTATCAATGATGTTGATGCGGTGCTCCGGATATTGCTTGGCCATGCCGCTCCAAAAACAGGTGGTGGTGGCGGAGGTGATGGTGATGCCGCGCTCCTGCTCCTGCGGCATCCAGTCCATGGTGGCCGTACCCTCGTGCACCTCGCCCAGCTTGTGCGACACGCCGGTGTAAAACAGCACGCGCTCGGTCGTCGTCGTCTTACCGGCGTCAATATGGGCGCTGATGCCGATATTACGGTAACGCTCGATGGGTGTTTTACGGGCCACGGTACTATTCCTGGAAATGACAGCTGACATGACTACCAGCGGTAATGCGAGAAGGCCTTGTTGGCCTCCGCCATGCGGTGCGTGTCTTCGCGCTTCTTCACCGCGCTGCCCTTGTTGTCGCAGGCGTCCATGATCTCGCCCGCCAGGCGCAGCGCCATGGATTTTTCCGCGCGCGTGCGCGCGGCGGCGGCCAACCAGCGCATGGCGAGCGCCATGCGCCGGTCGGAGCGCACTTCCACCGGCACCTGGTAGGTGGCGCCGCCGACGCGGCGTGACTTCACTTCCACCACCGGGCTCACGTTGGCCAGCGCCTTGCCCAGCATTTCCACCACGTCGGCGTCTTTCTTCTTCTGCATGATCTGGTTGAACGCGCCGTACACGATGCGCTCCGCGATGGATTTCTTGCCGCTCTCCATCACCACGTTGACGAATTTGGCCAGCATGACGTTCCCGTACTTGGGATCGGGGAGCACAACGCGTTTGGGGGGTGTATGACGGCGGGACATGGCTAACCTTTAAAAAACTTATGATTTGGGGCGCTTGGCGCCGTATTTCGAGCGGCCCTGCCTGCGCCCGCTGACACCGGAGGTATCGAGGCTGCCGCGCACCGTGTGGTAACGCACGCCGGGCAAATCTTTCACGCGGCCGCCGCGGATCAGCACCACCGAGTGCTCTTGCAGATTGTGGCCTTCGCCACCGATGTAGGTGGTCACTTCCATGCCGTTGGTCAACCGCACGCGCGCGACCTTGCGCAGCGCGGAGTTGGGTTTCTTCGGCGTGGTGGTGTACACGCGCATGCACACGCCGCGCTTCTGCGGACAATTCATGAGCGCCGGTACGGTGCTCTTGTAATGCTCGCGTACACGCGGCTTGCGTACTAATTGGTTGGTAGTGGCCATGTTAAAAAATCAATATCCCGTCTCTACACACAATTCAAACAGCTTAGCCCTGAAATTATAAAATTTACACCACCTTACTGTCAAGTAAAGTGGTGTAAATAATGTTTACGCCTGCGCTTGATCGACCGGCTCGACGGCCGCGCCGGTCTGGACAGAAACCTCGACCGGCTGCGGCTCGAGGCCGCGGCGCCTGCGGCGCTGCTCCTCGTGATATACAAACCCGGTACCCGCCGGAATCAGGCGTCCCACGATCACGTTTTCCTTCAGGCCGCGCAATTCATCCACCTTTCCGCTCACCGAGGCCTCGGTAAGCACGCGCGTGGTTTCCTGGAACGAGGCCGCGGAGATGAACGATTCGGTGGCAAGCGAGGCCTTGGTGATGCCGAGCAGCAACGACTCGAACTCCGCCGGCTGCTTGCCCTGCGCCTGCAGTCTGCGGTTCTCTTCCAGGATGCGCGGACGGTCCACCTGTTCGCCCTTCAGGTACTTGGTGTCGCCCGGCCCGGTGATCTCCACCTTGCGCAGCATCTGGCGCACGATCACTTCGATGTGCTTGTCGTTGATCTTCACGCCCTGCAGGCGGTATACGTCCTGCACCTCGTTCACGATGTAATTGGCCAGCGTCGCCACGCCGAGCAGGCGCAGGATGTCATGCGGAGCGGGCGGGCCGTCCACGATCACCTCGCCGCGCTCCACGTGCTCGCCTTCAAACACCGTGAAGTGACGCCACTTGGGAATCAGCTCCTCGTGCGCCTCGCCGTTCGCGCCGGTGATGATGAGGCGCTGCTTGCCCTTGGTGTCCTTGCCGAAGCTTACCGTGCCGGAAATCTCCGCCAGGATCGCGGGCTCCTTCGGCTTGCGCGCCTCGAACAGGTCGGCCACGCGCGGCAGACCGCCGGTGATGTCGCGCGTCTTGGTGGATTCCTGCGGGATGCGCGCGATCACGTCGCCCACGCCCACGCGCGAGCCGTCTTCCAGTCTGATGATCGCGCCCGGCGGCAGGTAGTAATGCGCCACCGCGTCGCTGCCCGGAATCTTGAGCTCGCGCCCTTTCTCGTCCACCAGGTGCACCATGGGGCGCAGGTCCTTGCCCACCGCGCCGCGCTGTTTCGGATCGGTGACCACCATGCTGGTGATGCCGGTGACTTCATCGGCCTGACGCTGCACGGTGGCGCCGTCCACGATGTCGTTGAACTTGATGCGCCCCGCCACCTCGGTGATAACCGGGCGCGTGTGCGGATCCCAGTTGGCCAGTATCTGGCCGGGCATCACCTGGTCGCCGTCGTTGGCGGTGAGCACCGCGCCGTACGGCACTTTATAGCGTTCGCGTTCACGCCCATGATCGTCCACCACGGTCAGCTCGCCGGAGCGTGACACCGCGACGTAATTGCCGGACTGGTGACGCACCAGCTTGATGTTGTGCAGGCGCACCGTGCCCTTGGTCTTGAGTTCCACGCTGTTGATGGCCGCCGCGCGTGACGCCGCGCCGCCGATGTGGAAGGTGCGCATGGTGAGCTGCGTGCCCGGCTCGCCAATGGATTGCGCGGCAATCACGCCCACCGCCTCGCCGAGGCTGATCAAACGTCCGCGCGCCAGGTCGCGCCCATAGCAGGTGCGGCAGATGCCAAATTGCGTTTCGCAGGTAATCGGCGAACGCACCTTGACGTGATCCACGCCCAGCTCCTCCAGGCGGTCCACCCACTGTTCATCAAGCAGCGTGCCCATCGGAATCGCGGCCTTCTTGGAGCCCGGCTCCACGACGTCCTCGGCCAGGGTGCGGCCCAGCACGCGCTCGCGCAACGGCTCCACGATCTCACCGCCTTCAATGAGCGGCGCCATGCTGAGGCCGTGCGTGGTGCCGCAGTCGTCCATGCTGACCACCAGGTCCTGCGCCACATCCACCAGGCGGCGCGTGAGGTAGCCGGAGTTGGCGGTCTTGAGCGCGGTGTCGGCCAGACCCTTGCGCGCGCCGTGCGTGGAAATAAAGTATTGCAGCACGTTCAGGCCTTCGCGGAAGTTGGCGGTGATCGGCGTCTCGATGATCGAGCCGTCGGGCTTGGCCATCAGGCCGCGCATACCGGCCAGCTGGCGGATCTGCGCCGCCGAGCCGCGCGCGCCGGAGTCGGCCATCATATAGATGGAATTGAACGAGGCCTGCTTGACCATCTTGCCCTTGCTGTCCTTGACCAGATCGCTGCCGAGCTTTTCCATCATGGCCTTGGCCACCTGCTCGTTGGTGCGCGACCAGATGTCCACCACCTTGTTGTAGCGCTCGCCGTTGGTCACCAGACCGGAGGCGTATTGCCCCTCGATTTCCTTCACCTCGGTCTCGGCCGCGGCGATGATGGCGCCCTTGTCTTCCGGCACCACCATGTCGTCCACGCCGATCGAAACACCGGAGCGCGTGGCGTAAGTAAATCCGGTGTACATGAGTCTGTCCGCCAGGATCACCGTTTCCTTGAGGCCCACCTGGCGATAGCAGGCGTTGATAAGGCGCGAGATCGCCTTCTTGTTCATGTTCTGGTTCACATGATCGAAGGACATGCCTTCCGGCAGCACATCAAACAGCAGCCCGCGTCCCACCGTGGTGTCCACCAGGCGCGTGACGTACTGCTTCTCTCCGTCCTGACCGGTATGCAGTTCATGCACGCGTAGCTTGACGCGCGCGTGCAGTTCCGCGTTGCGCGTCTCATAGGCGCGATGCACCTCGGTCACGTCGCTGAACATCATGCCCTCGCCGCGCGCGCCGAGGCGCTCGCGCGTCATATAGTACAAACCGAGCACCACGTCCTGCGACGGCACGATGATCGGTTCGCCGTTGGCGGGCGACAATATATTGTTGGTAGACATCATCAGGGTGCGCGCCTCCAACTGCGCCTCCAACGACAGCGGCACGTGCACCGCCATCTGGTCGCCGTCGAAGTCGGCGTTGAACGCGGTGCACACCAGCGGATGCAGTTGTATCGCCTTGCCCTCGATCAGTATCGGCTCGAAAGCCTGGATGCCGAGGCGGTGCAGGGTGGGGGCGCGATTCAGCAGCACCGGATGTTCGCGGATCACCTCTTCCAGGATATCCCACACCTCTGCGCTCTCGCGCTCCACGATCTTCTTCGCCGCCTTGATGGTGGTGGCGATGCCGCGCAATTGCAGCTTGCTGAAGATGAACGGCTTGAACAATTCCAGCGCCATCTTCTTCGGCAGCCCGCACTGATGCAGGCGCAACGTGGGGCCGACCACGATCACCGAACGGCCGGAGTAATCCACGCGCTTGCCGAGCAGGTTCTGGCGGAAGCGGCCTTGCTTGCCCTTGATCATGTCGGCCAGCGATTTGAGCGCGCGCCGGTTGCTTCCGGTGATCGCCTTGCCGCGGCGGCCGTTGTCAAACAGCGCGTCCACCGATTCCTGCAGCATGCGCTTTTCGTTGCGGATGATGATGTCCGGCGCATTGAGATCGAGCAGGCGCTTCAAACGGTTGTTGCGGTTGATGACGCGCCGGTACAGATCGTTCAGATCGGAGGTGGCGAAACGGCCGCCGTCCAGCGGCACCAGCGGGCGCAAATCCGGCGGCAGCACCGGCAGCACCTTCAGCACCATCCATTCCGGCTTGTTGCCCGACTCGATAAACGCCTCCATCAGCTTCAGGCGCTTGGTGAGCTTTTTGAGCTTGGTGTCGGAGTTGGTGGTGGTGAGTTCCTCACGCACCTTGATCACCTCGGCCTTGAGGTCCATGGTGCGCAGCAGTTCGTGCACCGCCTCCGCGCCCATGCGCGCGTCGAATTCGTCGCCGTTTTCCTCTATCGCCTCAAGATACGTCTCGTCGGTGAGCAACTGGCCGCGCTCCAGCTGCGTCATGCCGGGGTCCACCACCACGAACGATTCGAAATACAGCACGCGCTCGATGTCGCGCAGCGTCATGTCCAGCAATAGGCCCATGCGCGAGGGCAGAGATTTTAGATACCAGATATGCGCCACTGGGCTGGCCAGCTCGATATGGCCCATGCGCTCGCGGCGCACCTTGGCCAGGGTGACTTCCACGCCGCATTTTTCGCAGATCACGCCGCGATGCTTCAAGCGCTTGTACTTGCCGCACAGGCATTCATAGTCCTTGTTGGGCCCGAAAATCTTGGCGCAAAACAAACCGTCGCGCTCCGGCTTGAAGGTACGATAGTTGATGGTCTCCGGCTTTTTCACTTCGCCGTAGGACCAGGAGCGGATTTTTTCCGGGGAAGCCAGCCCGATGCGGATGACATCGAAATCTTCCGCCACGCCTTGCTGCTTGAATAAGTTTAATAAGTCTTTCATGGTTTCTCTCCTGACTATCTTTGCCGAACTAAAAACGCCTGACCTCGAATACAGTTGCTCTCCCTCACCCTCTCCCTCATTCCCTCTCCCAAAGGGAGAGGGAAGAGCGAAGCGAAGGGTGTCGAGCCGAGGCGCGCTGCGCGCGCATCCCGTTTGCTCTGGGTTAGCGCTGATCCAGTTCGATATCTATCGCCAGTGAACGTATTTCCTTGGTCAAGACGTTAAACGATTCCGGCATGCTCGCCTCCATGCGGTGGTCGCCGTCCACGATGTTCTTGTACATCTTGGTGCGTCCCACCACGTCGTCGGACTTGACGGTGAGCATCTCTTGCAGCGTGTACGCCGCGCCATACGCCTCCAGCGCCCACACTTCCATTTCGCCGAAGCGCTGGCCGCCGAACTGCGCCTTGCCGCCCAGCGGCTGCTGCGTGACCAGGCTGTATGGCCCGGTGGAGCGCGCGTGCATCTTGTCATCCACCAGGTGATTGAGCTTGAGCATGTACATATAGCCCACCGTCACCGGACGTTCGAAGGCATCGCCGGTGCGTCCGTCATACAGCGTGGCCTGGCCGCTGGACGGAAGTTGCGCCAGCTCCAGCATGTGCTTGATCTCGGTCTCGGACGCGCCGTCGAACACCGGCGTGGCCATCGGTACGCCGCCGCGCAGGTTGTGTGCCAGCGTGCCGATCTCTGCGTCGGTGAAGGACTTGAGATCAACCTTTTTTACAGGCGCATTGTAAATCTTGTCCATGAATTTACGCAGCTCGGTGGCGGAAGCCATCTCATCCAGCATGCGCCCGATCTTGAGGCCGAGCGCCTTGGCCGCCCAGCCGAGATGCGCTTCCAGCACCTGGCCCACGTTCATGCGCGATGGCACACCGAGGGGATTGAGCACGATGTCCACCGGCGTGCCGTCGGCCAAACAAGGCATGTCTTCAACCGGAACGATCATGGATACCACGCCCTTGTTACCGTGGCGTCCGGCCATCTTGTCGCCCGGCTGCAAGCGGCGCTTCACGGCCAGGTGCACCTTGACCATCTTCAGCACGCCGGGGGCGAGATCATCGCCCGCGGCGAGCTTGGCGCGCTTCTCTTCTAATTTGGCGTCGAAGTCCTTGCGTAATTGCTTGATCTGGCCGGTGATGAGTTCCAACTGATGGTTGGTGGTCTCATCGCGCAGGCGGATGTCGAACCACTTCTCACGCGCCACCTCGGCGAGATAGCTCTTGGTGATGCGCGCGCCGCTCTTCAGGCCCTTGGGCCCGCCCTGCACGGTCTTGCCAGTGAGCAGCCTTTCCACGCGCTGATAAATATCATCTTCCATGATGCGCATCTGGTCGCGCAGGTCTTTCTTGTATTTGACCAGCTCCGCCTCTTCGATCGCGCGCGCGCGCGCGTCTTTTTCCACGCCGTCGCGCGTGAACACCTGCACGTCTATCACCGTGCCGCTCATGCCGGATGGCACGCGCAGGCCGGTGTCTTTCACGTCCGAGGCCTTCTCGCCGAAGATGGCGCGCAGCAGGCGCTCTTCGGGCGTGAGTTGCGTTTCGCCCTTGGGCGTGACCTTGCCCACCAGCACGTCGCCCGGGTTCACCTCGGCGCCGATGTACACGATGCCCGACTCATCCAGCTTGGCCAGCGCGCCCTCGCTTACGTTGGGAATATCGCTGGTGATTTCTTCCGGGCCGAGCTTGGTGTCGCGCGCCACGCAATTCAGCTCTTCGATGTGAATCGTGGTGAAGCGATCCTCCTCCGACACGCGTTCGGAGATCAGGATCGAGTCCTCGAAGTTGTAGCCGTTCCACGGCATGAACGCGACCAGCACGTTCTGCCCCAGCGCCAGTTCGCCCATGTCGGTGGACGGCCCGTCGGCCAGCACGTCGCCGCGCGCGATCACATCGCCGTTCTTCACCAGCGGGCGCTGGTTGATGCAGGTGTTCTGGTTGGAACGCATGTACTTGATAAGATTATAGATGTCCACGCCCGGCTCGCCGGCCCGGGTTTCGTCGTCATTGACGCGCACCACGATGCGCGAGGCGTCCACCGAATCCACCACGCCGCCGCGCAATGCCACCACGGTCACGCCGGAGTCTATCGCCACGGTGCGCTCGATGCCGGTGCCGACCAGCGGCTTCTCGGTTCTGAGCGTGGGCACCGCCTGACGCTGCATGTTGGAGCCCATGAGCGCGCGGTTCGCGTCGTCATGCTCCAGGAACGGAATCAGCGCCGCGGCCACCGACACGATCTGCTTGGGCGACACGTCCATATAGTCCACCTTGTCCGGCGTGGACAGGGTGAACTCGTTTTCATGGCGGCACGACACCAGGTCATCCGTCAGACGGCCCTTTTCATCCAGTGTGGCGTTGGCCTGCGCGATGATGTATTGGCCCTCTTCGATGGCGGAGAGATAGTCAATCTGATCCGTTACCTTGCCGTCCTTCACCTTGCGGTAAGGCGTTTCCAGGAAGCCGTACTTGTTCAACCGCGCATAGATCGCGAGCGAGTTGATCAAGCCGATGTTCGGGCCTTCCGGCGTTTCAATCGGACACACGCGGCCATAGTGGGTCGGATGCACGTCGCGCACCTCGAAACCGGCGCGCTCGCGCATCAGGCCGCCCGGCCCCAGCGCCGAGATACGGCGCTTGTGGGTAACCTCGGACAGCGGATTGTTCTGATCCATGAACTGCGAAAGCTGGCTCGATCCGAAGAACTCCTTGATCGCCGCGGCGATGGGCTTGGCGTTGATCAGTTCCTGCGGGGTGAGCGCGTCCGCCTCGGCCAGGCTCAGACGCTCCTTCACCGCGCGCTCCACGCGCACCAGGCCGATGCGGAACTGGTTTTCCGCCATCTCGCCCACGCAGCGCACGCGCCGGTTGCCGAGGTGATCTATGTCGTCCACCGTGCCGTTGCCGTTCTTGATGGCGATCAGCACCTTCATCACGTCAATGATGTCGTCCTTGGTGAGCACGCCGGAGCCGGTGATCTCGCTGCGCCCCACGCGGCGGTTGAACTTCATGCGCCCGACCGCCGACAGATCATAACGCTCGCCGGCGAAGAACAGATTGTTGAACAACAGTTGCGCCGCGTCCTTGCTGGGCGGCTCGCCGGGGCGCATCATGCGGTAGATTTCCACCTGCGCCTCGAGCTTGTTGCGCGTGCTGTCCAGGCGCAAGGTGTCGGACATATACGGGCCGCGGTCCAGGTCGTTGGTAAACAGCGTGTTGATTTCGCGCACGCCGGCCTTGGCCAGCTTGACCAGCAGTTCCGCGGTGATCTCCTCATTCGCCTCGGCCAGCACTTCGCCGCTTTCCTTGTCCACCACGCTGTGCGCCAGCGCCTTGCCGAACAAATAGTCGCGCGGAACCTGTAATTGCTTGAGTCCCGGCTTTTCCAGCTCACGGATATGGCGCGCGGTGATGCGCCGTCCAGCCTCGACGATCACCTTGCCCTTGTTGTCGGTAAGATCGAACGCCAGCGTCTCGCCGCGCAGGCGCGCCGGGATCAGCTCCAGCTTGACCGTGTCCTGATCCAGCCTGAAGGTATTGGTCTCGAAGAAGGTTTCCAGCATCTGCTCATTGGTGTATTCGAGCGCGCGCAGCAGCACGCTGGCAGGCAGCTTGCGGCGCCGGTCTATGCGCACGTAAAGCGCGTCCTTGGCGTCAAACTCGAAATCCAGCCACGAGCCGCGATAAGGAATGATGCGCGCGGAAAACAGCAGCTTCCCGGAAGAATGGGTCTTGCCGCGATCATGCTCGAAGAACACGCCCGGCGAGCGGTGCAGTTGCGAGACGATCACGCGCTCGGTGCCGTTGATGATGAAAGTACCGTTCTCTGACATGAGCGGCAACTCGCCCATGTACACCTCTTGCTCCTTGATGTCCTTCACCACGCGCGCATTGGCGGGGGCGTCCTTGTCGTAGATCAGCAGGCGCGCCTTGACGCGCAGCGGCGCAGCGTAAGTCATTCCGCGCTGCTTACACTCGCGCACGTCGAACATCGGCGGGCTCAGGCGGTAGCTGACGTACTCCAGCACCGCGTTGCCGCCATAGCTGACGATGGGGAACACGGACTTGAGCGCGGCGTGCAAGCCCTGGTCGGCGCGCCGCTCCGGTGCCACATCGCTCTGTAAAAACGCACGGTAGGAATCAATCTGCATCGCAAGTAGATAAGGCACCTCGAGAATAGTGGGGCGTTTCCCGAAATCCTTGCGGATGCGTTTTTTCTCAGTAAACGAGTAGACCATGACGATTCCTCAAGCTAGTTAATCAGTACGTGGCGCCCACTTGAGCGGCAGACGAGGAAAGACGACCGGCGGCGAAACCCGCCGGTCCTGTTACATGAAGCGGCACTGCGAACCAAACGCAAGATTACTTGATCTCGACGCTGGCGCCCGCTTCTTCCAACTGCTTCTTGATGTCGTCGGCATCCTTCTTGGGTATGCCTTCCTTGACCGTGGACGGCGCGCCTTCCACCAGATCCTTGGCCTCTTTGAGACCGAGACCGGTGATGACGCGGATCACCTTGATCACGCTCACCTTGTTCTCGCCGAACTTGGTCATCACCACGGTGAACTCGGTCTGCTCCTCCACCGCGGCGGCAGCCGCACCCGGCGCAGCCGCCACAGCGGCGGCGGCGCTCACGCCGAACTTCTGCTCCATCGCGGAGATCAGGTCCACGATCTCCATCACGGTCATGTTCGAGACGCCTTCCAAAATATCTTCTTTAGTTACAGCCATGTTCATGCTCCTTAAAAATATCCGGTTTAATTAAAGTAAAACGCGTGGGCACAAGAACGTGCCCGCCCTACGCCGCTTGACGCGCATCGCGCACCGCGGCAAGGGTACGCACCAGCTTGCCGACCGGCGCCTTCATCAACGCCATCAGGATAGCCAGCGCCTCGTCACGCGTGGGCAACCTGGCCAGCGCGGCGACATCGGCGGGCTTGAGCAGCTTGCCGTTGTAGGCGCCCGCCTTGATCACCAAACGCTCATGGGTCTTGGCAAAATTACCCAGCAGCTTGGGCGCGGAGCCGGGCTCCTCACGCGACAAGGCCAGCAGCAGCGGACCGACCAGCGCCTCATCCAGACAGGCGAACTCGCTGCCTTGCATGGCGCGGCGCGCCAGGGTGTTTTTCACCACGCGCAGATACACGCCCATCTTGCGCGCGTTGCTGCGCAGCTCGGTCAGCTCGCCCACCGTCATGCCACGGTACTCGGCCACCACCGCCGATTTGGCCTGGGCTACCGCGCCCGCGACTTCACTTACGATTTTCCGCTTCTGTTCTAAAGTCAGACTCACGAAATGTGTTCTCCTCCTGGTTTAGTTTCACCTCAAGGCATTACTGCCCACCCGATACGGCGAACCTGCGCCAGGGATAAACCTGTCTCAGCTTGCACCGTCTGCGCGGAAAATTAAGCATCAGTGAAAACTGCACTGACGCATCCGCGGTCTCTGACGCCGTGGCTATGCGCCACGTTACAAAGTTCGTTGCGAAAAATTACAGTCCCAAACTCGCCTGATCTATGACGAAGCCCGGCCCCATGGTGCTCGACACGGTGATCTTCTTCAGGTACACGCCCTTGGACGCGCTGGGCTTTAACTTCTGCAGGTCGGCCAGCAGCGCCATGAGATTTTCGCGGATCGCCTCCGGCTTGAACGAGGCCTTGCCGATGCTGCAATGCACCAGCCCGGCCTTGTCGGTGCGATAACGCACCTGACCGGACTTGGCGTTCTTCACCGCGCCCGCCACGTCGGCGGTCACCGTGCCCACCTTGGGGTTGGGCATCAGGCCGCGCGGGCCCAGCACCTGGCCAAGCTGGCCGACCACGCGCATCGCGTCCGGCGCGGCGATCACCACGTCGAAGTCAATCTTGCCCGCCTTGACCAAGGCGGCGAGGTCATCAAAACCCACGATGTCGGCGCCCGCGGCCCTGGCGGCGTCGGCATTGGCGCCTTGCGCGAACACCGCGACGCGCACCGATTTTCCGCTGCCGTGCGGCAGCACGGTGGAACCGCGCACACCCTGCTCGCTTTTCTTCGGGTCTATGCCGAGATTGACGCTGACATCCACCGACTCATCAAACTTGGCGGTGGCGCATTCCTTCACCAGCTTCACCGCGTCATCCACCGGATAGAGCTTGCCCGGCGTGTGTTTCTTCTTGTAGACGGCAATACGTTTGGGGGGCTTTTTCATGACACGCCCTCCACGTCCACGCCCATGCTGCGCGCGCTGCCAGCGATGGTGCGCACCGCCGCGTCCATGTCCGCGGCGGTGATGTCCGGCATCTTCACCTTGGCGATTTCCTCCAGTTGCTGGCGCGTGAGCTTGCCGACCTTGACGCTGTTCGGCGTCTTGCTGCCGCTCTCGATCCCCAATGCCTTTTTAATCAGCACCGAGGCGGGCGGCGTCTTGGTGATAAAGGTAAAGCTGCGGTCGCTGTACACGGTAATCACCACCGGTGTCGGCAGACCCTGCTCCATTTTCTGCGTCGCGGCGTTGAACGCCTTGCAGAACTCCATGATATTCACGCCGCGCTGGCCGAGCGCGGGGCCGACCGGCGGGCTGGGGTTGGCCTGCCCCGCCTTGATCTGCAACTTGATATAGGCCTCGATTTTCTTCGCCATCACACACTCCTGAGTTTGGGTGCAAACGCCCTCGTTTTACGGAAAGCTCCCCTGTTAAAAACAGATACAAGAGAAAAGAGGAAAGAGGAAAGAGGAAAGAGGAAAGTAAAAAACTTACACCTTTGCTCTTTGCTCTTTGCTCTTTTCTCTTTTCTCTTTGCTCTGTTTCTCTATCCTTTCTCTACCTGACTAAACTCCAGCTCCACCGGCGTAGAGCGGCCGAAGATCATCACGCCCACACGCAGGCGGCTCTTCTCGTAATTGACTTCTTCCACCACGCCGTTGAAATCGTTGAACGGTCCGTCCGTCACGCGCACCACCTCGCCCGGCTCGAACAGCACCTTGGGGCGCGGCTTGTCCACGCCTTCGTGCACCCGCTGTAAAATGACGTCGGCTTCCTTATCGGTGATCGGCGCGGGCTTGTCGCTGGTGCCGCCGATAAAACCCAACACCTTGGGCACATCCTTCACCAGGTGCCAGGTGTCATCGTCCATCTCCATCTTCACCAGCACGTAGCCGGGGAAAAACTTGCGGTCGCTCTTGCGCTTCTGGCCTTCGCGCATCTCCACCACCTCTTCGGTGGGCACCAGAATATCGCCGAACTTTTCCTGCATCCCGGCGCGCGCGATGCGTTCATTGAGTGATTTCACCACCTGGTTTTCAAACCCGGAGTAGGCGTGTATCACATACCAGCGCATCGCCATGGGTTCAGCCTCCCTGTCCGGTGGCAAGACGCACCAGCCACAGCAGCAACATGTCCAGCAGCCACAGGATAATCGCCGTGATAATCACCACCACGAGCACCACCAGCGTGGTCTGCACGGTTTCCGGGCGCGTGGGCCACACCACGCGCCGCACCTCGCTGCGCGCCTCCTGCAAAAACGTCCACGTCTTGCGCCCGGATTCGGTTTGAAAAAACACCGCCGCTGCCGCGCCCGCCGCCGCCAGCAGACCCAGCACGCGCACCAGCAACGAAGCCTGCGCGGCGTAGTAATAAAAGGCCGCGATAGCGCCCAATAACAGTAGCGCCGACGCCGACAGTTTGATCTTGTCCGTCATGCTTACAGGTACTAAATCCTTAAAATTCTCGCCAGTCTTAAAAATGGCAGGCCAGGAGGGAATCGAACCCCCAACCTGCGGTTTTGGAGACCGCCGCTCTGCCAATTGAGCTACTGGCCTGTTGAAAACAGATACAAGAGCAAAGTAACAAGAGAAAAGTTAAAAACTCCCTCTTCCAAATCTTTTCTCTTTTCTCTTTCCTCTGTTGTTCAGTTATTCGAGTATCTTCGCCACCACGCCCGCGCCCACGGTGCGGCCGCCTTCGCGGATGGCGAAGCGCAGGCCTTCTTCCATGGCGATGGGGTTGATCAGGGACACGGTCATCTTGACGTTGTCGCCCGGCATCACCATCTCAACGCCAGAGGGCAGCTCGCAGGCGCCGGTGACGTCGGTGGTTCTAAAGTAGAACTGGGGGCGGTAGCCGTTGAGGAAGGCGGTGTGTCTTCCCCCCTCTTCCTTGGACAGGACGTAGACTTCGGCCTCGAATTTGGTGTGTGGCTTGACGGAGCCGGGTTTGCACAGGACCTGGCCGCGTTCGACGTCTTCGCGCTTGGTGCCGCGCAGGAGGACGCCGACGTTGTCGCCGGCCTCGCCCTGGTCGAGGAGCTTGCGGAACATTTCCACGCCGGTGACGATGGTCTTCTGGGTGGGCTTGATGCCGACGATTTCGATTTCTTCGCCCACCTTGACGATGCCGCGCTCGATGCGGCCGGTGACCACGGTGCCGCGCCCGGAGATGGAGAAGACGTCTTCGACGGGCATCAGGAAGGCGCCTTCAACCGGGCGCTTGGGCTGGGGGATGTAGGTGTCGATGGCTTCGACCAGTTTCATGATGGCGGGGACGCCGATCTCGCTCTGGTCGCCTTCGAGGGCCTTGAGGGCGGAGCCCCGGATGATGGGGGTCTGCTCGCCGGGGAACTGGTATAGGGTCAACAGTTCGCGCACTTCCATTTCGACCAGTTCGAGCAGTTCGGCATCGTCCACCAGGTCGGCCTTGTTGAGGAACACGACGATGTAGGGGACACCGACCTGGCGCGCCAGCAGAATATGCTCGCGGGTCTGGGGCATGGGGCCGTCGGCGGCAGACACGACGAGGATGGCGCCGTCCATCTGGGCGGCGCCGGTGATCATGTTTTTCACATAGTCGGCGTGGCCGGGGCAGTCTACGTGGGCGTAGTGGCGCTTGGCGGACTGGTACTCTACATGGGCGGTGGCGATGGTGATGCCGCGCGCGCGCTCTTCGGGGGCGTTGTCAATCTGGTCGTAGGCCTTGTATTCGCCGCCAAACTTCTCCGCCATGACCTTGGTCAGGGCCGCAGTGAGCGTGGTCTTGCCGTGATCCACGTGGCCTATGGTGCCTACGTTTAAATGCGGCTTGGTGCGTTCGAATTTTACCTTGGACATTGAAAAATCTCCTCAACAATATACATTCAATAAATATATTCAATCAAAATCCGTGCTGCCCCAGCCCGACCCGCTCTCATACAAGCATGGAGCCCATGACCGGAATCGAACCGGTGACCTCTTCCTTACCAAGGAAGTGCTCTGCCGACTGAGCTACATGGGCCTGGAAACAAATCATCTCGGCCTTCCCTGGCGAGGCCTCAGCGCTCATTCAACCACCGGCCCAGGCCATCCATGGCTGGGCGCTCGTTGCTTCACAACTCGCCCGACTGAGCTACATGGGCCAGGCCCCGCACCTCTCAACAAAACACCATCGCTCAGCGCATGACTGGAGCGGGTGATGGGAATCGAACCCACGCTATCAGCTTGGAAGGCTGAAGTTCTACCATTGAACTACACCCGCCTGACCCCTAAAATAATAAGCATGGGTTGCGCCGGCCAGAGTACAGTAGCTTGGAAACGGCACATCTCTATAGTAAAACTCGCGACGGCTGACCGTGTGTCCCTTGCTCGCCAGCGTCGCGCCCTCCCGATGTCTGGTGGAGGGGGGAGGATTCGAACCTCCGAAGGCGTAAGCCGTCAGATTTACAGTCTGATCCCTTTAACCGCTCGGGAACCCCTCCCGAAACATAAGCGGACAAGTATGCAGCAAATATCTTTGAGCGTCAACCCACTTGCCCATCTTCCTGCAAGCGCTTCCCTAAAATTAACAACCACTTAAGGCCCCAAGCGGGACGCACCGCCATGCGCCGCTCAAACCGCGGCAAACCTGGCGCCGCGCGACAAATCCCGCGTAACCTGCTATGTTGTAAGGTTTTGACAAGTATCGGAAACTTGGCGCGGAGCGCGCGGGAACAAACTTTGAAGGAGCTTGCATGAAGGTCACCCTCTTTGGCTGCGGCTATGTGGGGTTGGTGAGCGGAACCTGCCTGGCCGAGGTCGGGAACGACGTGCTGTGCGTGGATACCGACGCGCGCAAGGTGGCATTGCTCAAGCAGGGTAAAACACCGATCCACGAGCCGGGGCTGGAAGAGCTGCTGCTGAGCAACACGCGCGCCGGGCGCTTGAGCTTTACCACCGATAGCGCCGCCGCCGTGGCGCACGGCACGCTGCAATTCATCGCCGTGGGCACGCCGCCGGATGAAGACGGCGCGGCGGATTTGCAATACGTGCTCGCCGTGGCGCGCTCCATCGGCGAACACATGTCCGATTATCGTGCGGTGGTCAATAAATCCACGGTGCCGGTGGGCACCGCCGACAAGGTGCGCGCGGCGCTGGCCGAGGCGCTGAAAAAACGCGGCGTGGCGCTGGACTACAGCGTGGTATCGAATCCGGAGTTTTTAAAGGAAGGCGCGGCCATTGATGATTTCATGAAGCCCGACCGCATCGTGATCGGCAGCCATGATGCGCGTGCGATTGAAATGATGCGCGCGCTGTATGCGCCGTTCAACCGCAATCACGAGCGCGTGCTGGTGATGGACGTGCGTTCGGCGGAGCTGACCAAATACGCGGCGAACGCCATGCTCGCCACCAAGATCAGCTTCATGAATGAACTGGCCAACATCGCCGAGCGCGTGGGCGCGGACATCGAGCAGGTGCGCATCGGCATCGGCTCCGACCCGCGCATCGGTTATCATTTCATCTACCCCGGCTGCGGCTACGGCGGTTCGTGCCTCCCCAAGGACGTGCAGGCGCTGGCACACACGGCGGAGCAAAACGGCTACGTCCCCGAATTGCTGCACGCCGTGCAGGCCGTCAACCATAAACAAAAAGAAGTGTTGTTTGATAAAATCCACACCCACTTCAACGGCAATCTCAAGGGCAAAACCATCGCGCTGTGGGGCCTCGCCTTCAAACCCAATACGGACGACATGCGCGAGGCGTCGAGCCGTGTGCTGATGGAAAAACTCTGGGCGCACGGCGCGAAAGTACAGGCGCATGACCCGGCGGCGATGATTGAGACGCGCCGCCTCTACGGCGAGCGCACCGATCTCACCTTGTTTGATGAGCCGTATGCCGCGCTGAACAATGCGGACGCGCTCGCCTTGGTCACCGAATGGAAGGTATTCCGCAGCCCGGACTTCAGCCAGATTAAAAACCGCTTGAAACAACCGGTCATCTTCGACGGGCGCAACCTGTACGACCCGGACCTGCTCAAGCGCGAGGGCATTCTTCATTACGGCATCGGGCGTGGCAATCAATAATGTTCAACCTTTAAGATGAAAGTTCTGGTCACCGGCACGGCGGGGTTCATCGGCGCGGCGCTCACGCTGCGCCTGCTTGAGCGCGGCGACGAAGTGGTTGGCATTGATAATCTGAATGATTATTACGATGTCAATTTAAAGCGCGCGCGCCTGGCGCGTTTCAAAACTCACCCGTGCTACACCCACATCCACGCCAGCTTGCAAGACCGTGAGGCCATCGCACAGGCGTTCGCGCAGCACAAACCGCGGCGCGTGGTGAATCTCGCCGCCCAGGCGGGCGTGCGCTACTCCCTGCAAAATCCGCACGCCTATATAGATTCCAACATCGTCGGCTTCATGAATATCCTGGAGGCCTGCCGCCATCACAGCGTCGAGCATCTGGTGTACGCCTCCAGCAGCTCCGTCTACGGCGCAAACACCAGAATGCCATTCTCCGTCCACCACAACGTGGATCATCCGCTCAGCCTGTACGCCGCGACCAAAAAGGCCAATGAGCTGATGGCGCACACCTACAGCCATTTATACCGGCTGCCCGTCACCGGCCTGCGTTTTTTCACCGTGTACGGCCCGTGGGGCCGCCCCGACATGGCGCTGTTTATTTTTACCAGGAAAATTCTCGCGGGCGAGCCGATAGACGTGTTCAACCACGGACAACACAAACGCGATTTTACTTACATAGACGACATCGTCGAGGGCGTGGTACGTGTGCTGGATAAAATTCCCGAATCCAACCCGCAATGGAACAGCGACGCGCCCGACTCCGCGAGCAGCAACGCGCCCTACCGCTTATACAACATCGGCCACAACCAGCCGGTGGAACTCATGCACTTCATTGCAACGCTGGAGAAGAACTTGGGCCAAAAGGCCCAGATCAACATGCTGCCCCTGCAAAAAGGCGACGTGCCGATGACCTACGCGGACGTGGACAACTTAATCCGCGACGTGGGCTACAAACCGCAAACCCCCATCGAAACCGGCATCGCGCGTTTTGTGGAGTGGTATAAAAGTTATCATAACTTATGATCCCCCCTCCTTTCATTCTATACCCCCCTGGGAGAGGGTTGGGGTGAGGGGCGAGGGAGTTACTACAAATCCACAACCCTCACCTGCGGCCTGCCACTCGCACCCGCCAAGCGCTCCGCCAACGGCAGCAACACCTTTTTTAAACTGTCCATCAGCTTCCACGGTGGATTGACGATAATCATCCCGCTGCCGTTCAAGCGGTTCTCCACGTCGTCCGGCAGCGTCAGAAACTCCAGCGCCAGCGCCTTGATGCGCAACGCACGCAGCGCCGCATGAAAGCGCCGCACCGCAAAGCGCGATTTCGCCGGATACCAGGCCATCACCACGCCGTTACTCCAATGCCTGGCCGCATACTCCAGCGCGGCGAGCACATGACCGAATTCGTCCGCTGATTCGTAAGGCGGGTCTATAAACAACAAGCCGCGCTTCTCCTTGGGCGGAATAAATCCTTTCAACGCGCTCCAGGCGTCGGCATGGTGAGCCGCGGCATTCTTCACGCCCGCGAGATTATGTTTAAGATACTGATACTCCTCATCCTGCCGCTCGATCAGCACCGCCCTGTCCTGCTCGCGCAACATCTCCGCGATAAAAAACGGCGAACCCGGATAATATTTGAGCACGCCCTGCCCGTTGAATTTTCCAACCAGCGCGAAATAATCCGCCAACGCAGGCCACTGCTCCCGCTCCGGCCACACCACGCCTATCCCCTGCCCATACTCCCCCGGCGTCTTCAATACATAGACCCCCGCCCCCGCATGCGTGTCCACCACGCAAAACGGCGTTTCTTTTTGTCGAAACGCACGCAACACGTGCACCAGAACGATGTGCTTGAACACATCGGCGATATTTCCGGCGTGGTAACTGTGGCGGTAGTTCATAGGTTGTCAGGCATCAATACACTGGAGGGCTGCTCTATTATTGCACGCCGAGATATATTTAATTATGCGGCAACCTGTGATGATACCGAGGGGAACGGCAAATAGTGCGTACGCAATATCTGTTAGGTTCCTTCTCCCCCTGGGGGAAGGACAGGATGAGGGCAAGTGTTGCCGCTACTTCCCCCCTCCCCCGGCCCTCCCGGAGGGAAGAGCGAAGCGAGAAGTAGTTTGGAAATACGCCAGGGATAACGACTGTATCATCGTCACCAAGGATTCGGACTTCCACGAAAGAAGCATTCTTCTCGGCCATCCTCCTAAAGTGGTCTGGATAAAACGCGGAAATTGTTCAACGGGGCAAATTGCGCAGATATTGCGCGACCACGTTTCCGATATTCAAACATTGACCGTCGATAACGAGGCAACCTTCCTGGTACTCATTTAGCCTATAAAGCGACAGTCAAACGATCAAAGCAGCACGCACTGCTGGCACAGGTCCGCCTCCACCCGCGCGCCGTCACCGAAGACGGAGCCGTAGCCGCCGGTAAAACGCAGCCGCAGGGTTTCGCTCCATTCCGAGTGTTCGTCGGGCGTGATTTCCCTGCCGCAGCGATCGCAGACGAGGGCGGTTTCTTCTTGCTGTTCAACTTGGCGTAGTATGGAGGGCTTAGGCAAGGATATCAGTGCAAACAACATTTCTTAAATTTCTTGCCACTGCCGCAGGGGCAGGGATCGTTACGCCCAATGCGTGGCTCGGAACGGTGCGCGGGCTCTGAAGCAGGCGCCTTATACTCCGCCGCGTCCATGTTGTTGCGCAGCGCGTCGGCGGCGGCCCACAGCTTGGCTTCGAAGCCGAGGTTGGCGCCGGTCTGCGTGCGGTCACGCACAGGCAGGCCGGTGTCGTTGCTGGGTTTTTCAGTAGATTTCTTGCCTCGTGCCACTGCTCACCCCTTGTTATTATTCAGAAATCATTGCACGGAACATAGCGTCACACGCGATGCCAGGTTCAGATCATGCATTAC